>NZ_LBAW01000010.1 GCF_001648595.1 Legionella bozemanae
TCTTCTCTCTTCTTAATGAACCCGCCCCGAAGGCGTGCTGCGTATTCTACTGATTTCCCTCCCAGTGTCAAACACTTTTTTTCTTTTTTTAAAAAAATTAGTTCATAAAAATGTTTCATTCCACCGATGCACATATATTAATGTAGGGGTGAGTTTTAAAAATTCAAGTGTTTAGAAAATTAATTTCTAGTAGATCTGGCTATCCCCATCTTTTTTTGTTAACCTTCACGATTCAACTATGGTGGCTCTATTGGTCCCTTCGCGGCGATAGATTGTGAACCCCGTCAGGCCCGGAAGGGAGCAGCGGTAACGATTGATTCGAGCGCCGAAGTGTGGCTCTTAGAGCTGCCGCCCAACTTGTGACAACATGTATGAGCTATCTGGCACTAGCCCGCAAATGGCGACCACGTACTTTTTCCCAACTGGTTGGCCAGGACCATATAAATAAGGCATTAATCAATGCGCTGAATCAGCAACGATTACATCATGCCTATCTCTTTACCGGCACTCGCGGTGTAGGAAAGACCAGTATTGCCCGCATTTTAGCTAAATCACTTAATTGTGAGAAAGGAATTAGCTCAGACCCCTGCTTACAATGCGCTATTTGTAATGCAATTGAACAAGGCCGTTTTATCGATTTAATCGAAATTGATGGCGCATCTAAAACTCGAGTTGAGGATACCCGTGATTTATTGGATAATGTACAGTACGCACCAGCTATTGGCCGTTTTAAAATCTACTTAATTGATGAAGTACATATGCTTTCCCAGCATAGTTTTAACGCACTGCTCAAAACTTTGGAAGAACCACCAGCGCATGTTAAATTTATTTTAGCTACAACAGATCCACAAAAGCTTCCCGTAACGGTATTATCTCGTTGCTTACAATTTAATCTAAAGCACTTAGCTACGGAGTTAATCAGCCATCATTTACAGCTGATTCTTAAAGAAGAACAAATTGATTTTGAAATTCAAGCCGCAGATATATTGGCCCAAGCTGCTCGGGGCAGTATGCGTGATGCGTTAAGTCTTTTGGATCAAGCCATTACGGGCTGTGATACCCAATTACGTGCAAATGATGTCAAAATGATCCTAGGTTATACTCAACAAGATTATGCCTTACAGATGCTATGCGCTTTGGCAGAGCAAAATGCTTCTGCTGTATTAAAAATCAGCCAATGTATCTCCATTGAAGGAGGGCATTTTCAGTATGTTCTGGATGAGCTGCTTCACCACCTTCACCAAATAGCTATATATCAAACCATTGGAGATAATAATCCGCTAATTAGCCCTCCACCAGAAATTAAAACTCTGGCACAACACATTTCAGCTGAAGACATCCAGCTGTTTTATCAAATTGGACTTAAAGGGCGCGAGGAAATTCATCTTGCTCCAACCTTAATCATTGGCTTTAATATGACTGTGCTACGGATGCTAACTTTTAGGCCAGTGCCTAAAGAAACACCTCCACCTTTAGCACCTTATAAAACTTCCTTGCCATCTTCGCTGCAGTTGCCTCTTTCTGCACAAGAACAAGCCCCTTTAAGCGTTCCGGAAAAGCAAATCCCGCATCGCACAAACTCTGTTCCGAATTCAGATGATAAAGAAAAAGAAGAACAAATGCAGGTCACTAACCAGATGGAGGGAGATTGGGCAGATATTATTCCTCATCTCAAACTTACCGGTTTAGCGCTTAATGCAGCAGAAAATGCAGAATTAGTTGCAAAAGATGGACGAGAGATCACGTTACGTGTGGCCAAAGGACACCAATCTCTGTTTACTCCGACGATACTCTCGCGTATTGAAATGGCACTAGGCCAATATTACCAAAATCCGGTGAAAATTATTCTTAACAGTGATGAGTCAGTTCAATCCTCCCCAGCGCAGCAAAAAGAGCAGGCAACACAACAAAAACAGCTCAAAGCAGAAGCTGCATTAAACAATGACCCCATGTTTCAGCAACTTCAACAAGAATTTTCAGCAGAATTGGTCAAAAATTCTATTGTCCCGCTGAAAGATGACTTATAATATATCGAATTTAAATCTAAACATACGAGGCCTTAATAATGGATATGAATCAAAATCTTGGCAACCTGATGAAAGAAGCGCAAAAAATGCAACAACGTATGCAAGAAGCGCAACAACAACTAAGTCAATTAGTTGTCACTGGTGAAGCAGGTGGTGGTATGGTAGTTATTAAAATGAATGGCCGACATGACGCCACTGAAGTGAAAATCAAACCTACAATGATGGAAGAAGATGTAGAAATGTTAGAAGATTTAGTTGCCGCAGCAATTAACGATGCAGTTCGAAAAATTGAAAAAGCATCTAAAGAAAAAATCAGTCAATTAACAGCTGGTCTAAATATCCCAACTGATTTAATGGGCGGCGATAAGGGCGATAAGGAATAGTCCTAACGATGGATATGTTAAACCGCTTGGTAGAAGCGCTCCGCTGTCTGCCAGGCGTAGGTCCAAAATCAGCACAGCGTATGGTGTTTCATTTACTCCAGCATCAAAGACAGAGAGGGTTATACCTTGCATCCTGTCTAGAGCAAGCAATGAACAACATACATCATTGTGAACGTTGTGCAAACTATACAGAACAAAAAGTGTGTAGCCTCTGTCAAAATCCAAATCGGGATTCGTCCTTGCTTTGTGTTGTAGAAAGCCCTGCAGATGTATCTGCCATAGAACAAAGCAATGCCTTTCAAGGTAAGTATTTTGTTCTCATGGGAAAAATATCTCCCTTAGATGGCTTGGGCCCAGAAGACATAGGATTACCACGACTTAAAAATCTCATCATTCAAGAAGAAATCAAAGAAGTGATATTGGCATTAAGCCCTAGTGTAGAAGGGCAAACCACCATTCATTTTATTCACCAGCTTTTGCGTGATTTGTCAATAAACATTACCCAACTGGCGCATGGTATTCCTTCTGGAGGAGAATTAGAGTTTTTGGATGGCAATACTATAGGAAATGCCCTTCGCAATAGAGCAATAATTCATGTTTAAAACCGTACTCCACAAACGCAATAAATATATTTTCATATTGATGCTCCTCATTTCTGGGTTAGCAAATGCATCTTTTTACAAAAGCTTATGGCCAAAATGGGAGGTGAATAACCCCTTATCAACAGAAGTTATTTCTCATAAACTGTGGCAAGATTTTCTAAATCGCCGCATTGTCACAAGTGAAGAAAATATCAATCTGGTTGATTACACTCATATGACACAAACAGACCTGAATTTGCTTAAAGATTACTTAAAAAGTATGTCAGAAATCAATATTAATAACTACAACCGAGATGAGCAATTAGCCTTTTGGATTAATGTATACAATGCTCTGACCGTACAAGTTATAGCCAATTACTATCCAGTTACTTCGGTTCAAGAAATTAATATTTCACCAGGCTTATTCAGTATCGGCCCTTGGGGAGCGAATCTATTCACCATTAAAGATACTACTTTAACTTTAGATGACATTAATAATCGCATTATTCGCGCGATTTGGAATGATCCCCGCACCCATTATGCCGTAAACAATGGTACTATTGGTGCTCCAAATCTTAGTAGAAAAATCTATCAGGGTAAACTCATTGAAGAACAATTAAACCAAGCTGCCTCTACTTACATTAATTCACTTAGGGGAGTAAATGTCATCGAAGGAAAGCTGATTATCTCCAAATTATACGACTGGTATGAAGAGGATTTTGGCGGAACCAAACAAGATGTAATCTTTCATTTATTGCAATATGCAAAAGAACCTTTATTAAGCCAACTGAAACACATCAATAGCATCGACAGTTATATTTATAATTGGCATATAAATAGTCCATCTACTGATGATCACGAATAAAAACACTAGATAATTATTTCATTTCTACTTTAAACTGAAAAAAACAAGAGTATACTCGGCTTCTTGTTATGATGAGAGTTAAAAAATGAATCGTGGTGGATTTTCATGGAAAAGACTTATTGGTATTTCTGCCCTTAAAGCCAAAATATCGCGGAAGATTGGTATTCCACT
The DNA here is from genome assembly GCF_001648595.1 of Legionella bozemanae. Taxonomy (GTDB): domain Bacteria; phylum Pseudomonadota; class Gammaproteobacteria; order Legionellales; family Legionellaceae; genus Legionella; species Legionella bozemanae. The sequence continues at coordinate 4,028 of NZ_LBAW01000010.1, forward strand.
GACGCAATCAGGCAGGGAAAGAAAACTGGGCGCCTTAATCATTAAATATTTACGTTCATTCTTTTTAGAGAAAAAAAGAAAAAAGCGTTAATTCATCTTATAGAATCATACTGCATAAGAAAAAGCCTCCTAATCATCTCGAAGGAACTTGGAATTAAAAATGTTCTAGTAAGACATTAACCGCAAGCTCTAAACGAAGAATTTATCTTTTTTATTTCAATTTTGCTCCTTTTTTGAAAAGACTGATATTAAAACTCAATCCGTCTCCTCCATATATTGAAATAACTGTTCAATAACATCTTCAGAAATTACATGGGTGCGTTTATAAATTTTAATTACTCTAAATACTGCATTACGATTTTGCTGCTCTATTTCCATGTTGGGCTTTGTTAAATCATACTGATAAGGCTCCGTAAGCAGATGCCTCTTTCTTAATTCGATACGCAATGCCTCCATAACGCAGCACATGGCATTAAATACCTCAATTACCGCCGTTTTTTCTTCGTTATTCAATAAAGGTAACCAGTCAAAAGTGTCTCCTCGAACGATATTAAAAAACGTATAGAGTAAATTGTGCGTATCATTATTGGCAAAATACCCATATAAATCCAAGCATTCCACAGTAGTCAGCTGGCTGTATAAGTCCATCATTTTTTCTTGAAAAATAATTGAGTTTTGCTCTTGCTGCAAGGCCTCGGGTAACAAATTTTGGTGTAACAACATCACTGCATCAATAAAACGATTTGGATTAAAGCAAAATTTATAAGCCCGCCTAAGGTCATACAAACTATCAATTACTCGTTTTGGGTTCGTTAAACTCGAGTTAAGTTTTAATCCTTTAACAGCTGTTTGAATCATTTGCCTAAGCTCTTCATTTGTTTCGATCATGACACCTGGAGGCAATTCTTCACCATGCAAAAAATAATCGATTTTTGGAGTTAATGCATTTTGCAAAGCAACCTCATACAGTTGTTGTTGCACTAATTCGATAGAATAATGTAATACTTCCAAACGCATCTGAATTGAAACTAACTTTTCAGGATGGATTGCATCAGTAAATAATTGATCCGGATGCATCTTGTAGAAGAAAATTGCATTAACCAAACCAACGAATTTTGAATTAGAAAAATAATCCAATGCAGCATGCAACTCATCCATACTCCAGTCATGCACTACAGCTACGGATTCAAGGGGTGTCACCTTACTTTTATTTAAAAAATTAACGAATCCCTCCAACCAGACACTAAACTCCAACTTGGAAAATAATTGCTGTAATTGTTTTGCAGGTAGATGATCTTGATTCGTGGAAATTGAAAACTTAGCCCTATTTTGCATCATCCTTTCTCCTAAACATCATCCTGATGTTGACTGTGTTTCAACTGGATCTTTATTACTCTATCGAATCAATCTGAAATATTTTATGATAAACCCCCTATCCAGCGGGGATAGAAAATAGAGCCAATAACTCTTAGAATAATAGCGAAAATAATTGCAAGTCGATACTAATCTTGCCAAAATTATAGCGAAATACTACGAAGCAAACTGGAATTAAATTAATGCCATTACCGAGTTATCTTTTATTTATTGATAACGATCCTGTGAGTGAGGATCTCAAGAAATATTTTGCACAATTTAATATAAACATCGTACAACAAAAGCAATTAATTCCCATTCAAAATGGACTAGGGAAACCTATTGCAATTCTGATTAATTGGTCTATTTTAAAAAATGACCCCCAGGCACTTCATCAATTCTATACAAACTATCCTGTACCTTTATTAATTATAAATGATGCACCTGATGAAGAAGCGTGTATCAAAGTACTTGAAGCTGGAGCGGACGACTTCATTATAAAGCCGCTATTACCCAGAGAGCTTCATGCACGAGTCAGCGCAATTAACCGGCGCGTCTTACGGGCACAGCAACAACCTGAACATGAAAAAGAAATTCTTCTTTTTGCCAATTGGCGGCTTTATCCTGCATCAAGACAAGTGTTTCGTGATAATACCAATGAAGAATTATCACTAAGCGCTGGTGAATATGACTTGCTACTTACTTTTGTACAGCAACCTCAACGAGTCCTGGATAGAGAACTTCTATTGCACATCACTAAAAACAGTGATCTAAATCCCTTTGATCGCAGAATTGATGTACAAATTAGTCGGCTTCGCCAGAAAATAGAGGTTGATGCAAAAAAACCCGCATTAATTAAAACCATTCGTAATGGTGGTTATATGTTTACTGCACAAGTAACCACCTTAAAAGAAAGTGATGCATCATCTTAGGAAAAGCTCTTTGAAGCTTACTGCACAAGCTAAAGGTACCGATTCTGCTGGATTTTTCTAGGATAAAGCATTTATTTACGCTTCTTACTTATTTTAAATACCTTAATGCTTTTAATGGTATTGTCTCCGACTTTTAATATTTCCATGCGATAATTTTCTATAGTTAAACATGACTCCGCTGGGGGGATGTATCCAAGATGTTCAACAATTAAACCGCTTAACGTTTTGGGCCCTATCATGGGTAAGTTCCATCCCATTAATCGGTTTAAATGGCGCAATGTTAGACCAGCATCAACTATAACTGAGCCATCACTTTGCGGGATGATATCACGACTAAGTGCAGCCACGTCAGTAGTAAACTCGCCTACAATTTCTTCAAGTATATCTTCCATAGTGACTAAACCCTGAATATTCCCATATTCATCGACTACAAAAGAACTGCGTTTTTTCATTTTTCTAAAATTTAAAATCTGAATGTTGAGGGAAGTAGCCTCAGGAATATAATAAGGTTCATCTGCGGCTTTCAATAAGCTATTAAGATCTAACTCATTTTCTATAGCTAGATTTAACACATCGCGTACATGGATCATTCCTACTAAATCATCAATTGAATCGCGGTATAAAGGCAGACGAGTATGTTTTGCTGTTTCCAATTGATATAAGATTTCTGCCCAAGGTTCTTCTATATCGATACCTACAATATCTGACTTAGGAATCATAATATCTTCTACAGTAGCTTGCTCCAAATCCAATAAGCTAATCAGCATACTTTTATGTTCGACTGGCAATAACCCTCCTGCCTCATGCACTACGGAGCGTAACTCTTCGCCTGTCAGTGATTCCTTTTGTATTTTGTCAATTGAGACGCGAAATAAACGCAGCACCCCATTTGACATGGAAACACAGAGATATACTACAGGCGCAAAAATCAATTGGAGTATTTGTAGAGGCAGTGAAGTAGCAAATGCAACGTGCTGCGGATAAATCGCCGCAAATGTTTTGGGTATCATTTCAGCAAATACCAAAATGATCAATGTTAAAAGTGCGGTAGCTATAGCAATACCCGCATCTCCATAAATATGCTGGCCAATCAACGTTGCGATTGTTGAGGCAAGAATATTCGCCAAAGTATTACCGATTAATACAACACTCAACAGTCGATCGGGTCGAGAGAGTATCTGATTCACTCTTGTTGCTTGTTTATTCTCTTTCTTGACTAGATGTTTTAACTTATAGCGATTAATCGACATCATACCGATTTCAGTGGCTGCAAAAAAAGCAGCCAAGAGAATTAAAAAAAGTAGGATGATAAACAATGTAGAAAGATGGTATGCCACCTAATTTCCTCAAGCTTTTATAACACGAAATAAAGTATCATATGGTTTCAAAGAAAGCGAGATAGAGTCAACTTTGCAGCCTTTTCAAGGTATATTTGTAATTTGCTAAAAGTGCAAGAGATCCGTGGTCGGCAAGTAGGGCAAAGGCAAATGCCTTTAACCCAGAGCCAGTAATTTTCTTCGCCTTAAGCAAAAAATAACCTTCCTATTTTTGCTCTTTATTATTAAAACGAGCTACGCTGGACATAATCTCTTCAAACGCAGCATCAGGACCAACCCAACCATTTAGTTTAACCCATTTACCTTCTTCTAAGTCTTTATAATGACTGAAAAAGTGCTCTAAAGAATTTAGTAGATGTTGCGGCATGTCTTCATGTGACTTAATTGGCTCATAAATTTTAGTTAGCTTGTTCGTAGGAACAGCCAGAATTTTAGCATCGATACCTGACTCATCAGTCATTTTTAACATACCTACTGGTCGGCATGGGATTACTGATCCACCTACAAGAGGAACAGGTGTCACCACAAGAACATCAACAGGGTCTCCATCTTCTGACAGAGTGTGAGGGATATAACCGTAATTGACGGGGTAGAACATGGGAGTAGTTAAAAAGCGATCAACAAATAACACTCCAGATTCTTTATTGACTTCATATTTTACAGGTTCACTGTGCATAGGGATTTCAATAATTACATTAATTTCTTTTGGCAAATCACGACCACTACTAATTCTCATTAAACTCATTTATTTTTCTCCCCTCTAATCGAAATAAAACTATATAACGACATTTTAATTTAGCTAAAACTAAAGAGCAGGAAATCTGCTTTTTAGATTATTCAACACACATTGTCCTGTAAAAAAGCATCAGGAATGATTTAAAAATAAAACAATTCTTAACCCGCTGAATTTTACTTATTTAAAAAAATCATTGCACAAATACAATTGCAATACAAAGCGGCTATTATGCGAAAAAACACATCAAAAGGCAAAGAGAAGCTGTCGCATTATAAGGAATGCAATGTATAATATCTCTTTTAATTAAAATGAGATTACTTATGAATTGCTTGTTTTGCAAAATTGCACAAGGTGCGATCCCTGCATCAGTGGTTTTTGAAGACGACGAGATAATGGCTTTTCGTGATCTCCACCCGCAAGCTCCTAAACATCTGCTGATTATTCCGAAGCAACATATTGCGACGCTGAATGATGCCAGCGATGAAAACCAGGCCCTGTTGGGAAAAATGATTTTAGGGGCAAAAAAAATTGCTCAAACTGAAGGAATAAGTGACGCAGGATACCGATTAGTTTTTAACATTAATCCCGATGGCGGCCAAACAGTATTTCACATTCATTTACATTTACTGGGCGGACGTCACATGACTTGGCCCCCGGGATAGGAAAAAACTATGGAAAAATTATATAAAGAACTGCTAATACAATTAGGTGAAGATGTAACTCGAGAAGGACTAGTTGACACTCCTTTACGTGCTGCTAATGCCATGCGCTATTTGACCAAGGGTTATAATGAGAGCCTGGAAGAAATTATTAACGGTGCGCTTTTTGACTCTGACATGAGTGAAATGGTCATCGTGAAGGATATCGAAATGTACTCCATGTGCGAACATCATTTACTTCCTTTTCTTGGTAAATGTCATGTGGGCTACATACCCAATGGAAAAGTAATAGGCTTATCAAAAGTAGCACGTATCGTTGATTATTTTGCTCGACGCTTGCAAATTCAGGAACGATTAACTTCAGAAATAGCAAGCTGCTTGGAATCTATTACCGGCGCACGTGGTGTGGCTGTAGTTATTGAAGCAAAACATCTGTGCATGATGATGCGTGGCGTTGAAAAACAAAACTCAATAATGACTACTTCAGTGATGCTTGGCGATATGCGTAATAATCCAACAAGTCGAGCTGAATTTTTAACCTTAACGCATAATAACTAATCCCATTTATAAGCCGGGGTGAAGTGTCTGCCCCCTAAATATTGTAGCCTGGGTGAAGCAACGCATAACCCGGGAAAATTATCCAATATAACCCCTGGGCTACACTTCACGTCGCCCAGGCTACAATTGAATTATTCCCACAAGGGCAAGCTGCTGCCTTATTCTTCTTCTCCACGATTATTCATATCTGCTGCTTCATGATGTTCTTCTTCATGATGTTTTTCTTCAGCAGGAGCGGTGGTTGTTGCTTCGGCTTGTTGCGGCTTATCTTTCCACTCAAGCTTCACACGACCTTGCTTATCAATGCCAGCAACGAACACCTCGATCTCTTGGCCTTCTTGCAATACAGATTCGACTTTTTGTGATCGATCATTGCAGATTTGGGAAATATGGAGTAACCCATCTTTTCCAGGTAAAAGATTAATAAAAGCACCGAAATCAACAATCTTACTTACTTTGCCTTGATAGGTTTGGCCCACTTCAATTTCTGCAATTAATGCTTTAATTTGTTTTTGTGCTTCTTCCAATGCGTCCATATCTGGAGAGAATAATTGAATTACACCGGTATCATCTATATCTATAGACACACCTGTGCTCTCAATTAACCCCTTAATCGTTGCTCCACCTTTACCGATAATAGTTCGTATTTTGTCTTCAGCAACCTTCATCGTAGTAATGCGTGGTGCATGCTGAGATAATTCCTCTCGATGCTCAGATAAGGCATTATTCATGACACCAAGAATATGCAAGCGGCCAGCTAAGGCTTGGTCTAAAGCTTGCTCCATAATTTCATTGGTAATTCCGTGAATTTTGATATCCATTTGTAATGCGGTGATTCCATATTCAGTACCAGCTACTTTGAAATCCATATCCCCTAAATGATCCTCATCACCTAATATATCAGTTAACACAGCATAACGATCACCGTCTTTAATCAAACCCATTGCGACTCCAGCAACAGGTGCTTTTAATGGAACACCTGCATCCATCAACGCAAGACTGGTTCCACATACTGTAGCCATTGAGCTTGAGCCATTCGATTCTGTGATTTCGGAAACAACTCGTAACACATAGGGAAATTCATTTGGTTCAGGCAACACAGCCATGATTGCTCGTTTTGCCAAACGGCCATGTCCAATTTCTCTACGCTTAGGACTACCAACCATGCCCGTTTCCCCTACTGAATAAGGAGGGAAATTATAATGCAACATGAAGCGGTCTTTTGTTTCGCCAGCAATATTATCTAAAATTTGTGCATCACGCTCATTACCTAAGGTAGCGACGACAATAGCCTGTGTTTCACCACGAGTAAACAAAACAGAACCATGTGTTCTTTCCAAAAGTTTTGTCCGGATAGCAATAGGGCGCACTGTTTTATGATCGCGGCCATCAATTCGCGGCTCACCATCAAGAATTCGATTACGTACTGTAGCACGCTCTATTTCAACAAACATATTGCCAATAACATCTGCCTTTAACTCATCATTCTCAGCTTGTAACGCAGCGATTGCTTGCTCTTTTAATTCATCAAGGCGCTGGTAACGCTCTTGCTTGTCTTTAATCAGATATGCAGATTCAACTTCTTGTTTCACCATGTCTGCAACTCGTGCTTGTAAAGAAGAATCTACTTCAGGAGGGTTCCATTCCCAACGGGTTTTTCCTGCTTGTGCAGCAAGCTCTTCGATTGCTTTGATCACGTTTTTCATCATTTCATGACCAAACATGATTGCACCGCGCATAATATCTTCGCTTAATTCTTTTGCTTCTGATTCAACCATCAAAATAGCATCTTTAGTTCCGGCAACAACCAAGTCCAATCTTGATTGCTCTAAATCTTTGCGGCTTGGATTTAATAAGTAAATACCCTCTTTATAGCCAACACGAGCAGCGCCTATTGGTCCATTAAAAGGGACACCAGAAAGAGCTAACGCTGCAGAGGAAGCTACCATTGCCACAATATCAGGAGAAACTTCTGGGTTTAAAGAAAGAACCGTGACAATGACTTGTACTTCGTTACAAAAACCATCTGGGAACAAAGGACGAATAGGGCGATCAATAAGTCGTGAAATCAATGTTTCATTATCTGTTGGCCTCCCTTCACGTTTGTTAAATCCACCAGGTATTTTACCTACTGAATAAAACTTTTCCTGGTAATTCACTGTTAATGGAAAAAATCCATTTTCTTCGCCACCTTCTTTTTTGCCAACTACAGTAGCTAATACTTGAGTACCATTCATACTCGCGAATACTGCTCCATCAGCTTGTCGTGCAATTTCACCAGTTTCCAATATAAGGGTGTGGTCACCAAATGCTATTTCTTTTGTAAACTTAGCCACGAAATCTTCCTCATCAAGTAATTATAACGAAAAAAAGGCGCAGAGAATTGCGCCTTTATTTAAAGTATTTTTGTAAAAGTACATTTCTATTTCTAAAGAAATGTATTTGCTTAGCAATCAATAAGAATCTCTAAGTTCCAGAGTTTGGATCAACTTTTGATAGCGAGCTTCATCGTTACGCTTTAAATATTTTAACAACTTACGACGCTTATTAACGAGTTCCTGCAGCCCACGTCGAGAATGAAAATCTTTTTTGTGTTCTTTAAAGTGCTCAGTTAAATATTTGATACGGCTTGTAATGATAGAAACCTGAACTTCAGGTGAACCTGTATCCTTATCAGAACGTTTGTATTCATTAACAATTGCTGCTTTATCTGCGCTGCTTAGCGACATTATACACTCCTGGAACTACTAAGTATTCATTTAAAGGCGAACATTTTACCAAGGCATGTCCAATGAAACAAGTACTGAAAAATATTTTTGTGCAAAAAATTTCATATTTTGGTTAAAATCTCTTTTTTAATCTTAAAAAGATTAAAAAGAAAGTAATCGTTTCGCTTTAATACTGCCTTGTGTATTTCGTTCACCTAACCCAATAAATTGTGCTTTTTTATCATAAAGACGAACACAATCTGTTATTTCAACATCTACTCTATTTGCTACTATTCTACCTTGGCGAATTGCGACTATTTCATCGTCCGCAAGAGTCACTGACTCTAAATAGGCAACTGCTCTATCCATAGGAATTAAGCAAGCAACCCTCTCGGGCATCGACATGCTCTCTAATTCGTCTAGCGAATACATGGGCATATTTTCCAAACCAGATGTATAAACTCGATGCAACTGCGTCACATGAGCCCCTACACCTAAAGCCTCGCCAATGTCTTCAACTAAATTACGAATATAAGTTCCTTTGCTGCACGTCACAGTTAATGAAAATTGAATTCCATCAAATGCATTAAGTTGTAAATTACGAATCAGGATCTCACGTGCTGCTCTTTCAATATTGATCCCTTTTCTGGCCAAACGATAAAGAGGGACTCCATTATGTTTTAACGCGGAAAACATAGAAGGAGTCTGCTTTATATGACCTGTATGCTGCATCAATACGTGCAGTAAGTTTTCTTCGGAAATATTAAATGCTTCCGCTTGAGCAATTACCTCACCTGTTGCATCAGCAGTATTGGTTTTGATGCCTAATAAACCAGTAGTCTGATAACATTTATCTGCATCAAGCAAAAACTGACATACTTTGGTCGCTTCACCAAAGCAAAGGGGTAACATTCCAGTAGCGAGAGGATCTAGGCTGCCGGTATGACCTGCTTTTGGCGCTCCTAACAGTTTTTTTGCTTTCTGAAGAGCCGTATTTGAGGTCATTCCTTCCGATTTATTCAGCAATAAAACTCCATCTATTGCCAAAGGGTCATTCATTTTCATTATCATCGGAGGTTGGTGGATTCACTTTATCGATGAGACGGCTTAAGCGTTGTCCATATTCTATTGATTCATCATATACAAAATGAAGCTGAGGAACTGTACGCAATGTAATACTTCGCGCTAAAGCACTACGTAAATAGCTCGCAGCAGCATTTAAAATAGTTTCTGCTATTTTTTTATCATCATTAAGGACAGTAAAATATACTTTAGCATGTCCCAAATCAGCAGCAACTTTCACTGCTGATATGGTCACGAAACCTGTTAAGCGCGGATCTTTGACTTCTTTAGGTATTATTTGAGCTAGCTTCCGCTGAATCATCTCAGCGACCCGATCTGTACGTTTAAAATTATGGCCCATCTTATAAATCACGCTTAATTTCTACTGTTTCATACACTTCAATTAGGTCACCTGGTTTCACATCATTGTAATTTTTGACTCCAATACCGCACTCGAACCCTTGGCGAACCTCTACCACGTCATCCTTAAATCTTCGTAATGACTCCAAAGTTCCTTCATAGATAACTACATTGGCACGCAGCACACGAATAGGGTTATTTCGCTTAATAACCCCTTCAACGACCATACAACCCGCAATCGCACCAATTTTAGGTGATTTGAATACGTCACGAACCTCAGCAATACCAATAATTTCTTCTTTAAATTGCGGAGCAAGCATACCAGTTAATGCACCTTTAATCTGATCCACAATATCGTAAATAACACTGTAATAATGCAGCTGCACTGATTCATGTTCAGCTAATTTCTTAGCGCTGCTATCTGCTCTGACGTTAAAACCTACCAAAATCGCACTAGATGCTATAGCTAAGTGAACATCAGATTCGGTGATACCACCAACACCGCTTGAAATAACTTCAACCTTAACTTCATCGGTAGATAACTTCACTAAGGCGTCTGAAATAGCTTCAAGGGAGCCCTGAACATCTGCCTTAAGTACAACGTTAAGCACTTTGGACTCGCCAGCGGCCATATTTTCCATAATGCCTTCAATAGTTGATTTCTGACGTCTGGCAAGTTTTACATCACGGAATTTACCTTGGCGGAACAAGGCTACTTCTCTTGCTTTTTTCTCATCAGGAACAACAACTGCTTCATCTCCAGCGTGAGGAATTGCTGATAAACCAAGCACCTCAACTGGAATTGAAGGACCAGCATGATCAACCATATCCCCATTGTCACCAACAAGAGCACGTACGCGACCATATTGGAACCCGGCAAGCAAGATATCCCCTTTGTGCAACGTTCCACTTTGTACTAATACTGTTGCTACAGGACCTCTACCTTTGTCCAACCGTGATTCAATAACTACACCTTTGGCGGCACCGTCAGTAACCGCACTCAGTTCTAAAACTTCAGATTGCAACAATATTGCATCAAGCAGATCGTCAATACCCATACCTGACTTGGCAGAAATATTGATAAACATGGTATCACCACCCCATGCTTCTGGAATTACTTCATGTCCGGATAATTCATTCATGACACGGTCAGGATCAGCATCTGGTTTATCCATTTTATTAATTGCAACAATAATCGGTACCTTTGCTGCTTTCGCATGTTGAATTGCTTCTATAGTTTGGGGCTTAACTCCATCATCTGCGGCAACAATCAAAATAACAATATCAGTGACCTGTGCACCTCGAGCTCTCATTGCCGTAAATGCAGCATGGCCTGGAGTATCTAAAAAAGTAATGTTACCTTTCGGCGTACTGACGTGGTATGCACCAATATGTTGCGTAATACCGCCTGCTTCACCAATAGCAACTTTGGTTCGACGAATGTAGTCAAGTAAAGAAGTCTTACCATGGTCCACATGTCCCATAATCGTAACTACAGGTGCTCTGGATTCTGTACGGCTACCCTTAGTAATCGATTCGCCTAAACCTACTTCAATTGCATCTTCTTTAATGACTCGTGCCTTATGGCCCATTTCTTCTACTACGATAACTGCAGTTTCTTGGTCAATAACCTGGTTTATGGTTGCCATTGCTCCAAGTGACATCATCACTTTAATCACTTCAGCAGCTTTTACAGACATTCTTTTTGCCAATTCAGCAACAGTAATGGTTTCTGGTACTAAAACCTCTCTTACGACAGGCGCAGTTGGTAATGCAAAACCATGTTTTAATGATTCTTCAGCTTCTCTTAATTTGTCTGACTTCTCAACACTCTTACGCTTTTTAAATTTACTACGTCCACCGCGTCTATGTATTTCTTGCTCTTCCTCATCTCGATCATAAGTAGATTGATATTTAGGCTTTTTCTTAGCTTTTCTAAAGTCTGACGTATCCGATTCAACTCCTTGCTCTGCATGTCTCTTTTTAGATTGCTTTTCAAGCTTAGGCTCTTCTTTTCTTGGAGACTCTTCGATTTCTTCAAGTGTACTTATATTTTCAAAAACTTCTGCATTATAAGATTCCGGACGCTCTGCAGCCGCCTCATCTCCTGGCTTCTCTTCTGATTCAAGTTGTTCTTTTGTTTCAACCTTTGCTTCAACTGGTTCAGCAGTTTCAGTTTCAACAACATGCTCCTCTTTCTCAGAAACAGTTTCAGACACAGGCACAGTTTCAAGAACAACTTCAGCAGAATGTTGCTCGAGTACACGCTGATTTTCTTCCGGCATAACAGCAGGCTCTTCAATTTCAGGCTGCTCTACTACCGGGGCACGTTTTACAAATACCTTTTTCTTACGTACTTCAACATTCACAGTTTTTCCACTATGAGCATCATGGCCAACAGTAACTTGTGATAAGCTTTTCCTTCTCAAAGTAATTCTTTCCGGCGAAACATTTACGTCGCGCAGAGAAGTTTTCTTCAAATGATTAAGTAGGATCCGTTTTTGCTCTTCATTCACAGTCTGTTGGTCATCAGAAAAAGACAACCCTGCTTCCTGTAACTGGTTCAATAAGCGTTCAACCGGAATACCAACGACTTGAGCTAATTGTTTAACCGTCACATCCGCCATATTTTAATCCCCTTTCAGCAGTTCTATTCATTATTTAAGAACGAACTGCATATTTGCACTACATTAATTTATAATAAATCCATAGCCTTATAAAAACCATGGTTCTCTAGCCTTCATAATTAAAGCACCGGCCTTTTCTTCAGTCATTCCTTCAATTTCTAACAACTCATCTACAGATTGCTCAGCTAAGTCTTCCATAGAAGTAATCCCCTTCGCAGCTAGTTTATTAGCTAACTCGTTGGTCATGCCTTCCATTGAAAGTAGTGATTCGTCAGGTGAACCAGACAGCTCTTTTCCTGAAGAAAGAGCCATAGTGAGTAATTTATCGTTTGCTCTATTTCTTAATTCTTCAACAATTTCTTCGTCAAATTCTTCTATAGCAAGTAATTCTTCCTTAGGTACGTAAGCAACTTCTTCAAGTGAAGAAAAACCATGTGCTACTAATAATGTAGCAATTTCTTCATCAATTTCCAGCGCAGAAGTAAATAATTTAACAATTTTACTTGACTCTTCCAAATTTTTATTTTCAAACTCGTCCGTGGTCATAACGTTCAAGGTCCAGCCTGTTAATTGACTTGCCAAACGAACATTTTGCCCATTTCGACCAATTGCCTGGGACAATTGATCTTTTTCTACAGCTAAGTCCATGGTATGCGTGTCTTCATCAACAACAATAGAAGAAATTTCTGCTGGAGCCATCGCATTAATTACTAACTGAGCGGGGTTATCATCCCATAGAATTATATCCACTCGCTCCCCGCCAAGTTCACTGGAAACAGCCTGAACTCGTGCGCCACGCATACCAACGCAAGCACCTACAGGATCAATTCGTCCATCATTGGTTTTAACGGCAATTTTAGCTCTGTTTCCTGGATCGCGAGCTGCAGCTTTAACTTCAATAACATTCTCGCCTATTTCAGGAACTTCAATGCGGAAAAGCTCAATAAGCATTTCATTGCGTGTACGGCTTACAAACAATTGTGGTCCACGAGCTTGAGGTGTGATCTCATATAAATAGGCACGGACTCGATCATTTGGACGGAACATTTCATGCGGCAACATCTCAGTTCGTGGTAAAAATGCTTCTGCTTTACCACCTAAATCAATAATAATATTATCACGAGTTACTTTCTTAACAGTTCCATAAATCAACTGACCTAGTTTGCTTCTGAATTGATCGATGACGAGCTCACGCTCAGCTTCTCTAACTTTTTGCATAATAACTTGGCGAGCAGTTTGAGCTTCAATTCTTCCAAATTCAATTGAAGGTATTGATTCTTCTATACGATCACCTACTTTTGCAGCTGGATTACGCTCTTTTGCTTGTTCAACAGTTAATTGACGATCAGGGTGTTCTAGCTCATCCTCATTAACTACATCCCAATACCTAAAGGTTTCATATTCACCTGTACGAGGATCTAATTTAATTCTTACACCTATATCCAAACCAAAGATCTTGCGAGTTGCAGACTCCAATGCGGCCTGAATGGCAAGTATAATAACATCTTTACTTACACCTCTTTCGTTTGATAACGCCTCTGCAACCAGTAACAATTCTTTGCTCATTGTTCGCCTCTCTATACTGTCAAATTTGCTTTCACAATATTTGAAAAAAGTAACTCTTGATCTTCGTTATTTATGTTAAGTACTAAAGAATTCTCAGATGCTGAGACAATAGTACCTATTAATTTACGTTTACCGTCTACCGGTTTAAAAGTTTTTACTTGTACTTCATGCCCTATATAATGCTGATATTGCCAACTTTTAAATAAAGGCCTTGGAATGCCGGGTGATGATACTTCCAAACTGTAATTTCCAGAAATAGGATCTTCCACATCAAGCAAAGCACTAACTTGATGACTTACAGCTTCACAGTCTTCAATGCCTATCCCATCAGCCTTGTCAATATATATACGCAACAAGGAATGCCTACCTTGTGAAAGATATTCACACCCCCAAAGCTCATAGCCCATATCTGAAATCGTAGGCGCTAATAAATGTTCCAATTCATCTTGTATCATAGTATTCACAAACTAAAAAGGGCACGTATGCCTAATATAGCGCCACCCGCTAAGTTCTATTCATCGTTGCCAACTCGTTCGGTTCAATCATATACTTTTGTACACTCCTTCACCTCACTTTACTTGCGCCTTGTCTAGAACTTAGTGGATGACGCGATACAAATACAATAGGGTAACCTGAGCTTGGACAAGGACTAAACTCGGGAAGTGATTTCTTTAAAGCAATTAGTTCCGAGCATGGCCTTAGCTTTACTGGGCTACTACTATCTTTTAGTGCAGTTACAAATTATACATAATAAAAAACCCCATAAATGGGGTTCTTAATAAGTGGTAGCGGGGGCAGGATTTGAACCTACGACCTTCGGGTTATGAGCCCGACGAGCTACCAGGCTGCTCCACCCCGCGTCAACTGATGGCAAGTATACTGAGAGTCAGTACTCTTAGCAAGTACTTTCGCTTAAGATTATAAATAAATATGTATTCCGTAGTGTTAGAACACAGAATTATTTATTTTTAGCTACCAAAAGCATTAATACAAGCCACGATTAAGGCACTTGGAAAAATACCTAAATAAAGTAGCGATAAACAATTGAGAGAAAGTACTAAGAGATTTCCTTTACTCACAATTACTGAATCAGCCTGTATGGGTTTGTCAAAATACATGATTTTAACAACTCTTAAATAGTAATAGGCACCAATTACAGTAAAGAATAAACCAAGTACAGCAACCCAAGTCATTTGCGCATCAACCAGTGCTTTGAGTACAAGTAATTTAGTAAAGAAACCAACAGTAGGTGGAACACCTGCAAGCGAAAACATAATAATTAACATCAAAAATGCGAGCCAAGGGTTTCTTTTGTTAAGACCTTTTAAATCATCAATATTGTCAATTTCCATTCCTTGGGTAGACATTAAGACAACTAGGCCAAATGCAGCTGCGGAAGTTATTCCATAAACCAAAATATAATAGAGTGCTGCGGAATAACCTGCGCTGGTGGCAGCTAAAATACCAAACAGGGCATAGCCAATATGTGATATTGCTGAATAAGCAAGTAAGCGTTTAATGCTGCTTTGTACCACAGCAAATAAGTTCCCCAAGCCCGTTGAAAGCAAGGTAATTACCAGCAAAATTTGTTGCCACTGAGCACTAATATCCACCAAACCAATAGTCAACAATCTGAAGGCCATCCCTAATGCTGCGATCTTTGGCGCAGCACTAATGAATAAGGTAACTGAACTTGGAGCTCCTTGGTATACATCGGGCGCCCACATATGGAAAGGGACTGCTGCCAATTTAAACGCAACTCCAGACAGGATAAAGACCAGCGCGAAAACAAGTAACGTGTTTTGTTGTTGCCAGTTCGCAGCAATTGCGTTTGCAACTTCAAGTAAATCGAGTTTCCCTGTTGCACCATAAATTAAAGAAATACCATATAAGAGCATGGCCGAGGCAATTGAGCCCATTACAAAGTACTTTATTGCTGCTTCAGAAGCATCACCATCTGTTCTACGAATAGCAGTCATGGCATATAAAGGTAATGACAATAATTCCAAACCAAGAAAAACAGTGAGTAATGAATGTGCTGAAACAAGAATCATCATTCCTAAGGTAGAAAACATTCCCAAAATATAGTAATCACCAGAAGGCATTTGCCGTTCATCTATATAATTTTTTGAATAAATAAAGCTCAATAATACCGAAAGGTATATAAAAACCTTCATTAAATTTGCAATATCATCGCTGATAAATAGACCATTCAGTGTAATAACCTTAAACGTACCAATATAAAGGAAACTAACAATAGCAGCTAAAATCAAGCCGATACATGATATGAAATAGGCAATTGATTTACACCGCTCCCGTAGAAATAAATCAGCAAGCAACGCAATGCATGCTGCAGTTAACAGAATTATTTCCGGAAGGGCTACATGGATATTTTCAAGTAATGCTGTCATATTGATTAACCTTGATTACAATTTTGATTGACTTGCTAATGCCAGAGTATGACTTACTGTTTGATGTATGTACTCTAACATTGGCTTAGGATAAACGCCCATAGCGATAACCATCAAAGCAAGTAGGATATAAGCACTTAACTCATAGCCCGAAAGATCTTTTAATGCTGCAACTTTTTCATTTGCTACAGGACCAAAAATAACACGTTTGTACATCCAAAGATTGTATCCAGCCGCTGTAATTAGCGTAGTAGCTGCCCAAAATGTTACCCAGAACCCTGCTTTAAGTGAGCCTAGAATCACCATAAACTCACCAACAAATCCGGAAGTACCTGGTAGCCCTGCATTCGCCATACAGAAAAGCATAAAGAACGATGCAAAGATTGGCATGGTATTCACTATTCCGCCGAAATCGACTAAACGACGAGTATGCATGCGATCATATATATAGCCTACACCGGCAAAAAGAGCACTGGAGACGAAGGCATGAGAAATCATGACTACAATTGCACCTTCCAATATTAGGCCCGCAGCACTCAATCCTGTTTGTTTTGCAATTGCAAAAATGGCAAAGGAACCCAAAGTCACAAATCCCATATGTGAAATTGAAGAATATGCAATTAAACGCTTCATATCCTTTTGGATGATTGCAACCAGGGCAATATAAACAACTGCAATTAAAGACAAGGCAATCATAATACCCGCATAACGGCTACAGGCATCCGGAACTATGGGCAAGGAGAAACGGATAAATCCGTAAGCACCGAGCTTTAATAAAATTGCTGCCAATACTATTGAGCCGCCTGCTGGAGCCTCAGTATGTGCATCAGGCAACCAGGTATGCACAGGAAACATCGGTATCTTAATTGCAAAACCAAGGAAAAACGCAATAAAAATCAATGTTTGTGCAGTCATTCCCAGTTTTATGGCATAAAATGCTTCAATGTTAAATGTGCCTGCTATATAGCCCATGTATAAAAAGCTCGCCAACATAAGCACTGAGCCTAAAAAAGTATATAAGAAGAATTTAATTGCAGCATAGACGCGATTGTCAGAGCCCCAAATCCCAATGATCAAGTACATTGGGATTAGCGTAGCTTCCCAGAATACGTAGAATACAATTGCATCTAACGCTGAGAAAACACCAACCAACAATCCCTGCATAATTAAAAATGCAGCCAGGTATTGAGAAACTCTGTTAGTTATACTCTCCCACGTTGCCAGAATCACAACCAAATTCGTAAAAACAGTAAGGACAATCAAAAGTAAAGACATGCCATCAATGCCTAAGCTATAGCTAATTCCTAAAGCCGGCATCCATTGAAATTCCTCCAAATATTGCATTCCTAATACTTTAGGATCAAAACCTGCAACAAGCGGAATACAAAGTAGCAAACAAAGTATTATGGTAAACAAAGCCAAATAACGTGAAATATTCGGGTTACGATCGTCTCCAGCGAGAAGAACAAAAACACCGCCTATTATCGGCAACCAGATTAGTAAGTTGAGCAAATAATGCATACCTTCACCCTATATTCAGCCGAGTATCAACCAGCATAAAAATCCAAGCAATCCAAAAATCATTACCGCTGCATAATGATATAGATAACCACTTTGCATCGCACGACCTTTAGCTGAGAACCATCTAATAAGTCGACTGCTGCCATTTACAACCATACCATCAATCAGCTTTTGATCACCCACACTGTAAAATACAGTTCCTATACCCTTAGAACCTTTTACAAAAACTATGTTGTTAAATGCATCAAATCCATATCTATTGACGAGTATTTTATAGATAAGTGAAAAATGACGTGCCAAATAACCAGGAATCGAAGGAACAGCGATATAACAAAACCAGGCAATAAAAATCCCCGCTATAGTAATCCAAAACGTAAGTGAAAATACTGAGTGCAACATGCTTTCAAACGGTGAAGTAATTTCATGCGCAAGTTCTGCCAAAACATTATGTTGCGGAAGAACAAACAAAGAAGAACTCAAAATAGTTGGATTGTCAAAAAGCATGGGCATATACAACACATAGCCCAACATAATTGAAGGAATAGCAAGCAAAACAAGTGGTAGCCATACTACCCATGGAGACTCATGAATATGGCTTAAGGTATGCTCGTCCATTCGCGGCTTACCGTGAAACGTCATAAATAATGATCTAAATGTATACAGTGCAGTAACACCAGCACCAACTACCACACAGAAATAGGCATAACCGCTGCCTGGAATTTGTGATAATTGAGTCGCTTCAATAATAGTATCCTTTGAATAAAAACCCGCGAATGGAGGGAACGCGCAAAGAGCCAAGGAGCCAATGATGAAGGTCACATAGGTAATTGGCATTTTATTCCATAAGCCACCCATTTTTCGCATATCTTGCTCATGATGCATTCCAATAATTACTGAACCGGCGCCAAGGAACAAGAGCGCTTTAAAACAAGCATGTGTAAGCAGGTGAAACATTCCTGCACTATAAGCAGAAGCACCCATTCCAACCATCATATAACCTAATTGGGATAGTGTTGAATAAGCCACTACACGTTTAATGTCGTTCATTGCTAGCGCTAGAATTCCTGTAAAGAGTGCTCCGGTTGCACCAATAACCAGAACAACACTTAATGCTGTAGTGGAAAACTCAATTAGAGGGGAAATACGTGCAATCATAAATACCCCGGCGGTAACCATGGTTGCAGCATGAATCAGGGCAGAGATAGGTGTTGGACCTTCCATTGATTCAGGTAACCAAACATGCAATGGTACTTGTGCCGATTTACCCATGGCACCAACATATAAGGCCAAGCAAATCACGGTAACTAATGACCATGGGTGTCCGTGAAATAATTCTATATTTTGACTTGCCAGGTAGTTTACACTTTTGAAAACAGTCTCATAATCGATGCTGCCGGTATATGCAAAAACCAGGGCTATACCTATCAGAAAACCAAAATCCCCTACACGATTCACAATAAATGCTTTTAAGCTACCTTCTATGGCTGATTCTTTTTGGTACCAAAACCCGATAAGCAAATATGAAACAAGACCTACACCTTCCCAGCCGAAAAATAACTGTAAGAAATTATTGGCAGTCACTAACATCAACATCATGAAAGTAAATAGGGAAATATAACTAAAAAAGCGCTGATAACCATCGTCATCTGCCATATATCCAATACTGTAGATATGCACCAGCAAAGAGATGAAATTAACAATCAGAAGCATGATCACACTTAAGGGATCAATCAAAAAGCCTATATTAAATTCAAATGGTAGTATCAAACCGCCATCAGCCCAATGATAGACCACCGTACTTTCAGTTGAAATAGCTCCCGAGAATAGTTGCCATGCAATATACAGTGATACAGCAAAAGAAATGGTAACTCCAAAAATAGTAACCGAGTGGGCTCCAACTCGTCCGATTTGATTGCGGAAAAAACCAGCAATTATGGAAC
Organism: Legionella bozemanae; assembly: GCF_001648595.1. Lineage (GTDB taxonomy): Bacteria > Pseudomonadota > Gammaproteobacteria > Legionellales > Legionellaceae > Legionella > Legionella bozemanae. The sequence goes on from NZ_LBAW01000010.1 coordinate 23,798, forward strand.
CTGCCAAGGGAGCTAAAACGATTATTAGACAAAGTTGTTGGATACTCACAATGTTAACCTTTTAAATGATTCATCTTATCAACGTTAATGTTGCCTCTATTTCTAAAAAGCAGCATCACTATGGCTAATCCTATTGCCGCTTCTGCAGCAGCAACTGTTAAAATAAAAAAGACAAAAACTTGACCACTAATTTCGTTATAATAATGGGAAAATGCTACGAAATTAGTATTTACTGCAAGTAACATTAATTCGATACATACTAGCAATAAAATGATGTTTCTACGATTCATCATTATGCCGATAAGACCAAAGCCGAATAAAATCGCTCCCAGAATCAAATAATCATTAACAGGTATCATATGGAATTCCCCAACCTTATTTTTCTGCTTTCATACTAATTAATTCAACCCGCTCATTTCTACGTGTTAGAATTTGTTGTTTTACATCCTGCCTTTTCGATTTTCTGGGACCTCTATGCACCAAAGTAATTGCAGAAATAATTGCAATTAACAACAGTGCAGCTGCAATTTCAAAAGCCAGCAAATAATCTGTATACAGAACCATACCCAAGGCTTCAGTATTTGATACGGGCTGTATTTCAGAATTGTTTTGGCTGGCATTAAGTAATTGTGTACTCACTACCTCGTTGCTTTTTGTTTCAACATTTGCCTTAAATGTGCCTGCGGGAATGGATACCATTAAGAGCCCTGTTAATAAAGCAACAAGAATTAAGCCAAAAGGTAAGTAACGTTTGTAATGACTCTTAATTATTTCAACGTCAATATTAAGCATCATCACAACAAACAGGAACAGTGTCATCACGGCGCCTACATACACCAACACTAAAATCAGTGCGAGAAACTCTGCTTGGGCAAGTATCCATAATACTGCACTCGCAAAAAAAGTAACTACAAGAGATAAAACGCTGCGAACAGGGTTGTCTTGAATAATTACCATAAACGCAGCACCTACTGCTATAGCCGCAAAAACATAAAAAATAATTTGAATTAGTAACTCATGCATACTTTACCCCGTTATCGGTATTTTTCATCAGCAGCTCTATCTGCTGCGAGTTTCGGCTCCATCAAATCACCAAGCGCAAGGAGCTTCTCTTTAGTCATAATATTTTGACCTCGTTCACTGACATGGTAGTGATGTATTGGCGTAACAACTATGGAATCTACAGGGCAAGATTCTTCACATAAACCACAATTAATGCATTTAAACACATCAATATCATATCTCGTTGTACGACGAGATCCGTCCTCGCGAGGTTCTGATTCTATGGTGATTGCCAATGCAGGACAAACTGCTTCACATAATTTGCAAGCAATGCAACGTTCTTCGCCGTTGGGATAACGGCGTAAAGCAAGTGCTCCTCTAAAACGTGGAGAAATTGGGGTTTGTTCCTCTGGAAACTGTACCGTTACTTTTTTCTTAAAAAAATATTTACCAGTTAGCTTTAAACCCTGCAATAATTCTATGAAAAGAAAACTGCGTACGTAGTATTTAATATATTGATATGCTTTTTTCATCGGCTTCTCTATTAATCATTAAAACCAAGGTTTAACATGTGTAACAACCATTAACGCAGTTACAATAATCCAAACAATGGTGACCGGAATGAGTACCTTCCAGCCTAAACGCATAAGCTGGTCATAACGATAACGAGGAAAAGTAGCTCTTATCCATAAATACACATATAGGAAAAAGCAAACTTTTACGATTAACCAAATAAATCCAGGTACAACAAAAAATATGTTCTCTAAAAATGGAATCCCTTCAAATGGCGACATCCAGCCACCCAAAAACAGGATGCTGAGGAGCACAGAGATAAGGATCATGCTCGCATATTCAGATAAGAAGAATAGTGCGAACCCTATTCCGGAATATTCCACATGGAATCCTGCAACAATTTCGGACTCCCCTTCAGCTAAATCAAAAGGGGCTCTATTTGTTTCAGCGATTCCGGCAATCCAAAAGACAAAAAACAGTGGAAGCAGGGGAATAAACCACCAATGTAAAATCCCGCCTTTTTGTGAATTAACAATATCCGTGAGATTCATGCTGCCTGCGGCCAGCAGTACACCCACTAAAGCAAAACCCATAGCAATCTCATAAGATACAGTTTGAGCAGTACTTCTTAAAGCACCAAACATTGCATATTTGGAGTTAGACGCCCATCCAGCAATTAAAACGCCATAGACACCAAGCGAGCTCATTGCAAAAATATAAAGCACCCCTGCATTAATATTTGCCAAGACCATGCCTTCCTGAAAAGGAATAACTGCCCAACCTGCCAAAGCAGGAACCAAAGCAAACAACGGTGCGGCTATAAAAAGATATTTATTAGAACGTGTAGGTATAATAATTTCTTTAGTAATTAGCTTTATTAAATCCGCAATTGGCTGGAGCAATCCACGTACACCTACACGATTGGGTCCTATTCGTGCTTGAATGTAACCAATAACCTTACGCTCTGCGTAAATTAAATATGCGACACATAGTAGCAATGGTACTACGATTACTAATATTTTAATGATGATCCAAATTAATATGCCAATATCTTGCAGCATTTTCTTACCTGCCTAGCGCTTAATAGTTATTGCAGCAAATGAATGACCCAAATCAACTGTTTCAGGCATCGCGTTTGCTACCCATACAACATCTGCCGCAATGCGTTCATCACGTTTAAGCGGCAATGTTATCTCAATATCTCCCTGAGATACAGTAGCAACATCGTCTAATTTCAATCTATCTGCTGTTGTAGGATTGATACGAATGCATGCTGATTCAGCAGCGGCGCATAATTGCAACTCTTTGACGTTTCTAACAATTGCATCACTACGATAGAGTGGCCACTCACCTACTCGAATCAATGATTGATTAATTAGAGGCAAGCTCTCAGGATAATACGGTTTATATTCTTGCTCCATTGTGATTGCAACACTATTTTTAATTTCTGACAAGATATCTTCGGTTGACAGATATTCAAAGCCATCACAATGCAATAAGTTACCGAGTACTCTCAATATTTTCCATGCAGGCCGAGATTCTCCATGAGGAGTCAAAGCACCTTTTACTGTTTGCCAGGTATTATCAATATTAATGTATGTCCCTGAGGTTTCAGCATAGGGCGCCATGGGTAAAATAACATCTGCATAATCGTGCATTGACTCATGATTATAAGCAGACATCAGTACAACAAATTCCGCACCCAGCATGGATTGCCTTGCACCATAAGGATTTGCAAAATCAAAGCCTGGTTCTACACCCATTAAAAAATAAGCTTTAAGTTTCGCGTTTAGTGCTGCCTGTACATCCATACCTGGAGTAGAGTCTGTCTTGCCGGCAGTGGTTCGGTGAGGGACCATACCTGCCATCCAAGCACCTGCTGTGTTTGCACCCTGGGTGAGCCTTAAAACTTTAGCACCACTTAATTTCTCGATATGGAAAACTAAGGTACGCAATAAAGCGGCTTCGGGGTGATTTTCACAAAGAGCACCAGTAATTAAGCAGGCTTTTTCCTCTTTCAATGCCTTGGCAACTCGTTGAATTGCTTTATCTGACTCAAGGCCTATCACTAATTTTTGCACTTCTGTAGGTAAATTCTTTATATCGCCAGCAAGTGCTAGAGCAATCTTGGCAAGTTGCATTGGTATTTCTAAAGGCGAAATAATGAATCGGTCATTAAGGTCGAAGCGATATTCAAAATCCACTGGATTTATAGCGTAAATTTTAGCGCCATTACGAGCAGCTTTACGTACTCTTACACCAGCCAGAGGAACCTCACGATCAATATTGCATCCAACAAGCACTATTGTATTTTGTAATTCAACTTCCGCATAAGGTAATGAACTTTTTGGTGTAGTCGCCTGATGATCCTGATCCTTAAAATCTACTTGCTGCAATCTGTGATCGAGATTATGAACACCGATGTCACGCATTAATTTTTGCAACAAATACATTTCTTCCAATGTAGAAGAACTTGAAGAAAAAGCCGCCACTTGCTCGGTGCCATTTTGTTTTATGACACGAGCCAATCCTTCTGCAGTAAATTTTAGAGCAGTTTCCCAATCAACAACTTCCCATTGCCCATTACGTTTAATCTGGGGTTGATTGGCTCTTAATGGGCTATTTAATCCCAAATAACTAAATCGATCTCTGTCAGCAAGCCAGGTTTCATTAATTGCCTCATTTTCCTTAGGAACAATACGCATTAACTTGTTGCGACGTGTATGCAGGTAAATATTTGAACCGAGGCAATCATGTGGTGCTACCCCTTCATGCTGGGTGAGCTCCCAAGCTCTTGCTGTAAAACGAAAAGGTTTTGAAGTTAACGCACCAACAGGGCATAAATCAATAATATTACCAGAAACTTCCGACTTCATGCTGTGCTGAACATAGGTTCCAATTTGCATGTGCTCACCACGGCCTGTTGCACCCAACTCCCTTAATCCTGCAATTTCCTCACCAAAACGAACGCAGCGAGTACAATGGATACAGCGGGTCATTTCAGTTGAAATCAACGTACCTAAGTTGTCATCATCTACTGAGCGTTTGGTTTCTCTGTATTGAGACTCATCCGCACCATACCCCATCGATATGTCTTGCAGCTCACACTCTCCGCCTTGGTCGCAAATTGGACAATCCAATGGGTGGTTAATAAGAAGAAATTCCATGACTACTTTTTGAGAATGCAATGCTTCTTTCGATTTGGTAAATACCTTCATCCCATCGGTAATTGGAGTCGCACATGCAGGAACTGGCTTGCGGCCATTTTCTACTTCAACTAAACACATGCGACAATTTGCAGCCACAGATAATTTTTTATGATAACAAAAACGTGGGATATGAATACCCGCCTCATCGGCAACTTCGATGATCATTTTCCCGTTTTCTGCTTCAAATGTTTTACCGTCGATTTCAATAGTAGTAGTCATGGTTAAACCTTTTTAATTATGCTGCGACGATCGAGCGTTTATGCTTAACGAAATATTCAAATTCATCGCGGAAATGCTTAACAAAACTTTGTACAGGCCAAGCTGCTGCCTCACCGAGTGCACAAATAGTGCGTCCTTCGATATTATTCGCAACATTGACTAGTTTTTCCACATCCCCAGGTTCACCATGGCCTTCTTTAATACGGTGTAACAAGCGGACTAACCAGCCTGTACCTTCGCGGCATGGAGTACATTGGCCACAAGACTCATCCATATAAAATTCAGAAATACGGTATAATGCATCAACCATACAGGTTGTTTCATCCATAATAATTACCGCACCAGAACCTAATCCTGAACCTGCTTTTTGGATGCTGTCATAATCCATATCAAGCTCCATCATGACGTCACCAGGTAATACACGCATGGACGTACCGCCAGGGATTACTGCTTTAATTTTTCGGTCTTTAATCACTCCACCAGCTAACTCAAGAAGTGTCTTAAATGGGGTTCCCAAAGGAATTTCGTAATTTCCAGGTTTATTGACATGACCGCTCACACTAAAGCATTTGGTTCCCCCATTATTGGGCTTGCCAATTTTTAAGAACCATTCGCCGCCTTTCTCCATAATGACCGGAACAGAAGCAAAAGTTTCTGTATTATTTATGGTTGTAGGTTTGCCATATAGACCATAGTTAGCAGGAAATGGAGGTTTAAACCTCGGCTGACCTTTTTTCCCTTCTAAGGAATTAAGCAATGCAGTTTCTTCTCCACAAATATAAGCGCCGGCACCCAAATGATTATACAAATCAAAATCAATACCGGAACCTAAAATATTTTTACCAAGCAAACCAGCTGCATAAGCTTCTTTCAGCGCAGCCTCCGTACGTTCATAAGGTAACCAAAATTCACCACGAATGTAGTTATATCCCACAGTGGAGCCCATGGTATATCCGGCAATCGCCATTCCTTCAATAAGTTGATGTGGATTTAATGTAAGAATTTCACGGTCCTTACATGTACCTGGTTCACCTTCGTCAGAATTACATACTACATACTTCTGTACCGGACTATTACGGTTCATAAAACTCCATTTTAATCCAGTTGGGAATCCTGCTCCCCCCCTACCTCGCAAGGCAGATGTTTTTAACTCATCAATAATTGACTGTGGAGAAGTTTGTTCTTTTAGTATTTTTCTCCATGCACTGTACCCACCAACACTTTCATAAGCGGATAGCGTCCAAGGCTCTGGTAGATGAAATGTTCGATAACAAACTTGATTTAATTCAACCACGGTAACCACCTCTATCTTTTATTGGTATTCTTCCAACACTTTATCTATAGATTCAGGAGTCAGATTTTCATGATAATCCTTGTCCACCTGCATCATTGGTGCGTTAACACAGGCCCCTAAACATTCAACAGATCTTAAAGTAAAACGCCCATCATCTGTGGTTTCGCCTAATTTTATGCCCAATTTTTTTTCCAAATAGCTAACAATTGCAGCGGAATCACGCAGCATGCACGAGATATTGGTACATATATTTATCGAATGCCTGCCAACCTGTTCGTGTTCGTACATAGTGTAAAAACTAGCCACCTCATATACCGCAATAGAAGGCATGTCAAGATAGTCAGCTACAGCATCCATTAATTCCGTCGTTAGATGACCATGCTCTTCCTGGACAATGCGCAGAGCACTCATTACAGCTGATTGCTTTTGCTCTTTTGGATATTTTGCTATCCAGTGATCAATGTCCTTTATTCTTGGAGCGGACACCAATTGATGTAATATTTTTGCTGAATTATCAGACATTTCTAAACCTTTATTAATTTAAATTGCAATTTTCTGGAATGTCATTTTAATAATTGTAAAGACTGACATGTCACAAATTAACGATCAATTTCACCAAATACTATATCCTGACTCGCTAAAATAGCGACCCCATCAGCGATCATATGCCCTCGAGTCATTGCATCGTAGCTGGACAGATGGGCAAATCCAGGAGCACGAATTTTGAGTCTATAAGGTTTATTGGCGCCATCTGAAACCATATAAATACCAAATTCACCCTTTGGTGCCTCAACCGCACTATAGACCTCCCCGCGCGGCACACAAAAACCTTCCGTGAACAGTTTAAAGTGGTGGATTAATGGCTCCATATCTTCTTTCATTACTACACGACGTGGCGGTGTAATTTTGTAATCATGGAGGCGAACAGGACCAGGATTCGCTCTGAGCCATTCGATACATTGTCTAATAATGCGATTTGATTGCCTTAATTCTTCAACACGCACTAAATAGCGGTCATAACAATCTCCAGTTTTACCTACTGGAATATCGAAATCCACGCGGTCATATGCTGCATAACTTTGTTTTTTACGTAAGTCCCATGCAATACCAGAACCACGAAGCATTGGTCCTGTAAATCCCCATTGCAACGCCTCTTCTGGTGAAACAATACCAATATCTACAGTACGCTGTTTCCAAATTCGGTTATCGGTTAATAAAGTTTCATATTCATCGACACAGCGAGTGAACCGTTCAGTAAATGCCCAGAGAAAATCCAGCAAGCTACCGCTTCGATCTTCATTAAGTTTTTCAACTTCACGCTCACTATGCCATCTCGATGCTTTATACTTAGGCATGGTATCAGGTAAGTCGCGGGCGACCCCCCCTGGTCTATAATAGGTAGCATGCATTCGTGCTCCTGATACTGCTTCATAGCAATCAAATAAATCCTCACGCTCTCTAAAGCAATATAAAAATACAGTCATCGCACCGATATCCAGTGCTATAGCACCTAGCCATAATAAATGATTCAAAATGCGAGTTACTTCATCAAACATGGTACGAATGTATTGAGCTCGAATTGGAGCTTCTATGCCTAAAAGTTTTTCTATTGCGCGCACATATGCATGCTCATTACACATCATGGACACGTAATCGAGTCTGTCCATATAGCCGATAGATTGAATATAAGGTTTTGTTTCTGCTAGTTTTTCTGTAGCACGATGCAACAATCCTATATGGGGGTCTGCGCGAACTATGGTTTCACCTTCAAGCTCAAGAACCAAACGCAAAACACCATGCGCGGCAGGGTGTTGTGGACCAAAGTTCAATGTATAATTCTTTAATTCAATCATTATTCGCCCCTTTCATCACCAATATACCGGTTATCATTACGAATAACCTTGGGCACTAAAACTCTGGGCTCAATATCTACTGGAGCGTATATGACTTTTTCGAATTTTGCATCATAGCGCATTTCAACATGACCACTGAGCGGGAAATCTTTACGGAATGGATGTCCAATAAATCCATAATCTGTCAAAATACGTCTTAAATCAGGGTGTCCTTCAAATAAAATGCCATATAAATCATAGGCTTCGCGCTCAAACCAATTGGCGCCTTTCCATAAATGATGTACTGACGGAACAATTAAATGAGACTCATCAACGAATACCTTAACACGTAATCGGTGATTCATTTTCGTTGAAAGCAAATGATATACTACAGCAAAACGTGGCTTATTCAGAGCATACGCTTTAAATTCTTGACGCTCTACGCCTCGAGAAAATCCACTTTCAGTCGCTGAATCAGTTTCCCAATCATATTCACCATAAAGCAAATAATCTACGGCGCAAAGATCAATAAGCTGGTCAAAACAAAATACTTCTAGATCGCGCAGCTCCAGCATTATTGCTTTTAAATTTGATGCATCACACTCAATGGTTATCTCATCATACGCGACAGCAAGATCATTAATTTGTGTCGCCAGTTCCGTTTTGAGTTGTTCAACCAAATAATCATTTTTTGTCATCTATTTTGCACCTTTGATGAGCTTAAGCTTCTAAGATTTTTTTATGCCTGATTTTGTTCTGCAATTGAATGATGCCATACAACAGTGCTTCAGCAGTTGGAGGACAACCTGGCACATATATATCGACAGGAACAATACGATCACACCCTCGAACGACAGAGTAAGAGTAATGATAATAGCCACCGCCATTTGCACAAGAGCCCATGGAAATAACCCATCGTGGTTCAGGCATTTGATCGTACACTTTGCGCAAAGCAGGAGCCATTTTATTGCACAAAGTACCAGCCACTATCATTACATCCGATTGCCGTGGACTGGGGCGAAAAATAATTCCAAACCGATCTAAGTCATAGCGTGCTGCACCTACGTGCATCATTTCTACTGCACAACATGCCAATCCAAAAGTCATAGGCCACATAGAACCACTACGTGCCCATCCGAGAAGTTTTTCGACTGAAGTCGTTACAAAGCCACTTTTTTGCAATTCTGCAACCGCCATAGCTAGCCTCTAAGCAGTTAAAATATTAATAAAAAAATACCACCCCTGATTGATTCCTTCTTTATGAAGTTACGATCAGAAGTGAATTTAGGCCTGTTTGCAATTCCTTTAATTAAGTCGCAAGGTGTGGATTTTCGAGCACTGAAGCGCAGCATCCGTAAAGATAGGTGCATCTCGGGGCTCAGAAAATTGAAGCCTTGCAGTCAAGACAGTAGAATTGCAAACAAGCTCTTTTGCACACTCTTAGATTATTCCCAATCTAGCGCGCCTCGTTTCCATTCATAAATAAAGCCAATCACTAATAATCCTAAAAATAACATCATTCCAGCAAAACCAAACCAACCAATTTTGCGTAAAGCTAAAGCCCATGGAAAGAAAAATGCGGTTTCTAAATCAAAAATAATAAATAATATTGCAACCAGATAAAAACGAACATCAAATGGAATATGGGAGCTCTCAAAGGCACCAAATCCACATTCGTAGGGAGCGTTCTTGGCGCTATCAGGGTTGTGCTTTGAAAGAAGAGAACCTGCCCCTAACATTGCTAAGCCCAATGCCACTCCGATAATTATGAAAATAAGAACAGGTAAATATTGAGATAGCATTTTTTCACCTTGTACGGATTAAAATGGTGCCGAAGGCCGGACTCGAACCGGCACGGCTTTCGCCACCGCCCCCTCAAGACGGCGTGTCTACCAATTCCACCACTTCGGCAATTCTTTATTATTAATAATTATTCATTCCAAATCTTCTCTCTATTTAAGTGCAGAGAAAGATATTTTATTTATTTTTCTTACCGTTATCTACTGGTACTGGAACTGAATTCGCAGGTACACTAGTTTGTTGAGGAATTATTTGCTGATCCGCTTTTTGATATTGAACAGACACCAAATAGGATAACAATAAACTGGTGATAAAAAAGGTCAACGCCAAACCACCGGTTAATTTAAATAAAAACCCACCTGTACCCTGGCTTCCAAAGAAAGTATTGGAAGCTCCTGAGCCAAATGCTGCACCAATATCAGCACCTTTACCATGTTGGATAAGGACCAAGCCTATTAAGACTACAGCAACAATTACATGAATCATTAATATCAATTGATACATTTCACAATTTCCACAAACTGTTTCGCGTTCAACGACGCACCGCCAACCAAGCCACCATCTACGTCGGGCATAGAAAATAACGCCCTGGCATTATTTTCGTTTACACTCCCTCCGTAAAGAAGTGACAAACGCTCAGCATCGCTATGATTTATCTCAGCAACCAGCTTTCTAATGAACTGATGTACTTCCTGTGCCTGTTCTGGTGATGCAGTTTTTCCTGTACCTATTGCCCAAACGGGTTCGTAAGCTATAACACAATCACTAAAGCAACTTTTATCGTGTCCACTTACCGCAAGCAATTGCTTAGCAATTACTTGCTCTGTTTGACCCTTTTCACGTTCAGCCAAGGTTTCACCGACACAAAGAATCGGTATCATACCATGTTCTTTCACATGGTGGAATTTTTGCGCTACAAAATTTTCATCTTCGTGAAAACAATGTCTTCTCTCAGAGTGCCCTACCAAAATATAGCGACAGTTAAAATCTTTTAACATAGGTGCCGAGATCTCACCAGTGTAAGCACCAAAATCCTTTGGGTACACATTTTGGGCACCTAAATCAATTGCACACTCAACAAGAATATCTCTTACTTGCGGAATATAAATTGCAGGAGGCATTACGATTACTTGCACATTGTTCATAGAATAAAGTAATTCTTTAAGCTCATTACTTAATTGAATTACCTGCTGCAGCTGCCCATTCATTTTCCAGTTGCCAGCAACTATTTTGTGTCTCATCAGGATGCCCCTTTATTTTCAACTGCGGACTATACCCAAACTAAATGCTGATGTGTAGTCCTATTGCGATTTTTTTATCAAAAGGTTCAATAGATAAGTCTGATTTATCACTGAATGTTTAAATTTCTTTCAATCTGACTTATATCATCACATAGCTTTTGCGCATGTTGTTTGACTATAGACTCATCCATACCCTCTACCATAACACGTAATAAAGGTTCAGTCCCTGAAGGTCTGAGTAACACTCTTCCTTCTCCATTTAGACTTGATTCTAAAGCCCTCACTACGTCGATTACTTGTGAATGTTCTGCAAGTAAGGTAGCGTAATTGGTTTTTAAATTCACTAAGCTTTGTGGTAACAGATTGATACCCTCAATTAATTGCTGTAGCGTTTTACCTTGCTTCACCATAATTGATAATACTTGTAAGGCAGCAACTATCCCATCTCCTGTTGTAGTTTTATCCAAGCAGACGATATGTCCCGAAGTTTCACCACCTATTTTCCAATCTTTTTCCCGTAAGGCCTCTAAAACATATCGATCGCCTACTCGTGTTCGGACAAAGGGAATACCTAAACTCTTAATAGCGATTTCCAAGCCATAATTGCTCATCTGGGTCCCAACTACCCCACCATTTAGTACACCTCGCTGATGCCTATCTTTAGCAATAATATAAAGGATTTGATCCCCATCAATTAAACGACCATCCGAATCAATGAGTATGACGCGATCGCCATCACCATCCAAGCCAACACCAATGTCTGCACCAGTACTCATGACCTTTTGTCTTAGTAATTCAGGAGAGGTTGAACCGCAATCTTCATTAATATTAAAACCATCAGGACGATTACCAATGGAAATAACTTGAGCGCCAAGCTCAGAAAATACATTGGGGGCAATATGGTAGGTCGCACCATTTGCACAATCAACTACAATTTTTAGGCCAGACAAACGTGTTAATGACGGAATAGTGGATTTACAAAACTCTATATATCGCCCGCTTGCATCGTTAATCCGTGTTGCTTTCCCTAAGTTCTGCGAAGGCACTGTTTGCATTTTCTTTTCCAACTCCGCTTCAATTGCTAGTTCAACGCTATCCGGTAATTTACCGCCATCAGAGGAAAAAAACTTGATCCCGTTATCTTCAAACAGATTATGGGATGCGCTGATGACAATACCTGCATTGGCTCTTAGCGTTTGCGTTAGGTAGGCTATAGCGGGTGTTGGCATCGGTCCAAGTAAAGCCACGTCAACACCGGCAGCAGATAGCCCTGCTTCAAGAGCAGATTCCAACATATAACCGGATACTCTTGTATCTTTTCCAATCACTACTTTTTTGCGTTGACCATTAGCAAGCACTCGACCAACCGCCCAACCCAGTTTCAATACAAACTCAGGATTAATATTTGATAAACCCACGTGTCCGCGTATACCATCCGTACCAAAATATTTACGTTGACTCATCCTTAACCACCTCTTATCAAGAATTTTTAGCCCGCATGAGCTGATATATTGGCCTTCTCTAACATGGTGATCATATGCAACGCTTGATTTGTTTCATCAACATCATGCGTTCTAATGATCCCAGCACCTTTCATTGCAGCATAAACTGCGACCGCTATACTCCCTATTAAACGCTCATCCACCTCTTTAGCCAGCACCGCTCCAATAGTGCTTTTACGCGATACCCCTAAAAGCAGGGGCATTTTAAATGTTGCAAAGCTATCAAGATTTTTGACTAAGAGCAAATTATCTCGTATTTGTTTTCCAAATCCAAAGCCTGGATCCAAAATTATGTTGTTTCTTTTAATACCAACACGCGCGCACTCTGTAATACGCTCTATAAAAAAACGTGTCACTTCGGTAAGCACACCATCTGGATAATATGGATTTTGTTGCATATCATGTGGTGTTCCTTGCATGTGCATCAAACAAACAGGAACTGCTAGTTTTGCAGCCATTTCGAGAGCCCCCACAGTGCGTAAGGCGTAAATATCATTAATTACGTTGGCACCGGCACTTACAGCAGCGTCCATCACTTCAGGTTTATTTGTATCAATCGAGATACAAATATCTGAACTCATGCGAATTTGTTCAATGACAGGAATAACCCTGCTCAATTCTACATCCAGCGGAACATGCTGTGCACCTGGTCTGGTAGATTGCCCCCCAATATCGATTAAATCAGCCCCTTGGCTTATAAGATGGAATGCATGTTCGCAGGCTCTGTCCGAGGATAAAAATTTACCGCCATCGGAAAAAGAATCCGGAGTGACATTCAATATACCCATAATTAAGGGTTTTTTCGACAGATTATCTGAGGAAGGTTGGCATTGACACGCAAGCCAACCTGAAAATTGCTGTGAATTCACCTGCTTCTCTCACTAATAATTTCAGTGCTCTTCGGCAGGGTTTACACTTACTTCATGCTCTGTTGGTTTATCTGGTGAGTTATTAATCACTTCAGCCCCATCCAGAGGTTTAGATGAACCCCAATCTTCGGGCGGAGAAGGTTCCTTCCCAGACATAATCTCTTGTATTTGCTTGAAATCTATAGTTTCGTATTTAATTAAACTTTGAGCCATTAAATGCAACTTATCCATATTGGAAACAAGAATTTCTTTAGCGCGCTGGTAGTTTCTGTCAATAATTGCCCGCACTTCATCATCAATTTGTTGTGCAGTTCTATCTGACATTTCTTTATGTTTATTCATTGAGCGGCCTAAGAATACTTCTTCTTCTTCTTCACCAAAAGTCAGTGGGCCCAAAGGCGACAACCCCCAAGTGGTAACCATTTTGCGTGCTATTTCAGTAGAACGCATAATGTCATTCGATGCCCCCGTGGTTACGCTTTCCGGACCAAAGATAAGCTCTTCTGCAATGCGGCCACCAAACAGACTGGATAATTGACTTTCCAAACGACGTTTACTATGACTATACCTATCTTGTTCCGGTAGAAACATGGTCACACCAAGAGCACGGCCCCGCGGAATAATAGAAACTTTATAAACAGGATCGTGTTCCGGTACAGATAAACCAACGATCGCATGACCTGCTTCATGATATGCAGTCAGTTTTTTCTCATTGTCATCCATCACCATGGAGCGCCGTTCAGCTCCCATCATAATTTTATCTTTTGCTTTATCCAGTTCTATCATGCTGACTTTACGTTTATTTGCACGCGCAGCAAATAAAGCCGCTTCATTTACCAGATTTGCGAGATCTGCCCCAGAAAATCCTGGAGTGCCTCGGGCAATCGCCATAATGTCCACATTGCTATCTACTGGAACCTTTTGCAAATGCACTCTTAATATTTGTTCGCGTCCACGAATATCCGGTAAAGGGACCACAACCTGGCGATCGAAACGACCTGGACGTAATAATGCAGGATCCAAAACATCCGGGCGGTTTGTTGCCGCAACAACAATAACCCCCTCACTCCCTTCAAAGCCGTCCATTTCAACCAGTAATTGGTTTAACGTTTGCTCACGCTCATCATGCCCCCCACCAAGACCAGCACCACGATGGCGACCTACTGCATCAATTTCATCAATGAAAATAATGCAAGGAGCATGTTTTTTTGCTTGCTCAAACATATCACGGACACGGGATGCGCCCACACCAACAAACATTTCAACAAAATCAGAACCTGAAATTGTAAAGAAGGGGACTTTCGCTTCACCAGCAACAGCACGCGCTAAAAGGGTTTTACCTGTTCCTGGAGAGCCAACTAATAATACGCCGCGAGGAATACGTCCGCCCAAATTTTGGAATTTGGTAGGATCGCGTAAAAAGTCAACTAATTCCTTAACTTCCTCTTTAGCTTCATCTACACCAGCAACATCCGCAAAAGTTACCTTAACTTGATCCTCACCAAGCAAGCGTGCTCGTGAACGACCAAACGACATAGCACCTCGGCCACCCCCACCTTGCATCTGGCGCATAAAAAATACCCAAACACCAATTAAAAGCAGCATCGGGAACCAATTAATAAATAAATGGAGGAGGAAACTTTCTTGTTGTTTTTCTTGACCACTTACATCGACTTTGCTTTTCAATAATTCACCTAATAAAGCATTATCTTGCATGGGCATGTAAGTAATGAAGCGCTTGTTATTTTTAGTCATCCCTTTGATGATCTTGTCATCCTCGATGGTGACTGAATTAACCATACCTTGATCGACTTCTTTCAAAAACTGGCTGTAAGAAAGTTTCTCAGCTGCCGAGTTTCGAGGGCCGAAATTACTGAAAACTGAAACAAGCACGATCGCTATAATCAGCCATAAAAACAAATTCTTAACCATGTCGTTCAAAGTATTAACCTCGTTAGTGACGTACAGCCATTATTTTATGATCGAAATTCTTAGATCATAAAGTTACTATAAATTGTATCCCTTTGCCAGCAAATAGGTTTCTTTTGAGCGAGCACGAGAAGCGGAAGGCTTTCGAATTACGACTTTTTCAAAAGAAGATCTCGCCTGCTTTACTAACTCATCAAAACCAGCCCCATGAAAAATTTTAATCAGCATAGAGCCACCAGGCTTTAACATTTTCTCTGCAAAATCAAAGGCCAGCTCCACCAAATACATTGCACGTGGAATATCAATTGCCGTGGTTCCACTCATATTTGGGGCCATATCTGATAATATCAAGTCGACGCTGTGTTCTGGGATTAAGTCTATGAGCTCTTGCAACACCTCATCTTCCCGGAAATCACCAAGAACAAAATCCACATCAGGCAAGGCATCCATAGGCAAAATATCCAATGCGACTATACGCCCGCGACCTTGTAATCGTTCAGAGACATATTGAGTCCATCCTCCTGGGGCTGCACCGAGATCAACCACAGTCATCCCGGGTTTGAGCAATGACTCTTTCTCATCTACTTCTTTTAACTTGTATACCGCACGACTGCGATAGCCCTCTACTTGTGCTTTTTTTACATAAACATCATCAAAGTGCTCTTGCAACCATCGCTTGCTGCTTTTAGTACGTTTCATAAATTTATATGGAGTATTAATTTGATCTATGATACTGAATTTTACTACCTTTTCCCAGCAAAACGTGCAATAATTTACCATTTTATCATTCAGTCTCCAAAATCAGTGCATTAGGGTCTGTTTATATAAGGAACATTACGTGGATACTTCATTCAAAAAATCGCTTAAAGCCCAAGCGCATCATCTAAAACCCGTTGTGCTTCTTGGAACCAAAGGGTTAACTGAAGCCGTTATTGCGGAAACAGATATCGCATTGCTTGCCCATGAATTAATAAAAGTAAAAATTAATGGTGCAGAAAAAGAAGACCGAGTCATTATGGCTGCTGAATTATGTGAACAACTTCATGCTGAACTCGTCCAAATGATTGGCAACACCGTAATTATGTATCGTAAAAATGAAGACAAACATAAGTGACAGGACTGCGAGTATTGTATACACTAGACTATATTGTTTCGCAAACGTATATTCCCTTCAAAAAGCCAATCCCTAAATTTAACATTGAAAAGGTACTGGGCAAATAAGGGATTAATTAAATTATCGTATGGCCTATGATATTAAAATACATTCCAAATGCTCTGACTTTATTGCGACTCCTACTGATCGCACCTTTTCTATTTTATTTATATCGTCATGAGTATACTATTGCTTTTTATTTATTTATTTTAGCTGGCTTGAGTGATGGATTAGATGGCTTTTTAGCCCGAAGTTTTAACTGGCAAAGCTTTTTTGGTTCTTTTGTTGATCCGCTGGCTGATAAATTATTAATCGCCTCCAGCTTTATCTCTTTAGCCTTACTCGGGGTATTACCTTGGTGGCTAGTAATTCTAGTATTCCTCAGGGATTTAACAATTTCCTTAGGAGTAATTGCCTGGTATCAATTTATTCGTCGTAAATTGGACTTTCAACCCACACTGCTCAGTAAAATTAATACAGCATTACAACTGACTCTAGTCACTTTTTGTTTATTTGAATTGGCTTATTTTGATTTTCCTCCCTATCTGCTTAATGTTTTGATCATTTTGACGACATTTACTACCGCAATTACTTATGTTGATTATATTTGGACCTGGGGCAGAAAAGCATGGCCCAAAAAAGAACCATCATAATGAACAAGCAGTTAGCATTAGCTATAAAATTAAATGATGAAGCAACCCTTGCTGATTTTAATTGGGGAAGTAATACATTGCTGCAACAGCAATTACATAACATGCTCACAAATAGGGAAGACCGATTGCTTTATCTCTGGGGCAATACCGGTAGTGGTAAAACTCATTTGTTACAAGCGTGTTGCCAAGCAGCCCATACTCATTCCGCCATCTATCTCCCTTTGACGCTCCTCAAAGAATGGGGACCACAAGCTATAGAAGGGCTGGAAGAGCAAGAACTAATCTGTATTGACGATATTGATGTAATCGCCAAAGACTCCGCCTGGGAAGAAGCTTTATTCCACTTATATAATAAAATCAAAGACATGGAAAAAAGTATTTTAATCATTTCTGGAAATCAATCACCAACTACAATTCCCATCCAACTAGCAGACTTACGCTCTAGATTAAGTTGGGGATTAGTGATTCAGTTGATGGAATTAAATGACGAAGATAAAATTAATACTCTAAAACTCCATGCTTTAAAACGAGGGTTTGACTTACCAGAAAGTGTAGGACAATTTTTGCTCAATAGATGCTCTAGAAATATGCATGATCTGCATAATCTGCTCAATCGATTGGATGATGCCTCCCTTGCCGCGCAACGAAAAATAACGATCCCTTTTGTAAAAGATACATTGAATATTTAATCCTCTCTTCTTTACGCGCAGCCCCCATAAGCACTGGGATTGGATCCCGCGGACAAGCCGCGGGACATAGACAATGGGCGTGATTTTCTTACGCCTTATATAAAACAACATGATGCATTTTCTAAATGTTCATCTTCAACGTCAATTGTTGGTAATGCAGCTGGAGACTTTGGTGGTTTAAGAAAAGAGTAATAATTAGTGCCTACTCTTGCACTGATTACAACTCTTCTAGGAACTGAGTCATTATTTTCCAGCTCCTCATGGCCATCAATAAGATGCTCTGATTGTGCAATTTGTTTAGAGACTCTGGCAGCAGCGCTGGTTACTTTCCCCTGCAAATTTTCTAACTTTTTTTCTTCTTTAATGATGAGAGGCTTATCACATAATTTCTGTACACTCTCTTCATTTAAACCAAACCAGCTGCTCACTAACTTGTCAAGCACAGGGCGCTCTACGTACCAATAAAGACTCAATGCCGCTAAACCCACTATGGCACTAAAAATAATTACCGGCCAAAAAGCAGGAATTGCTGAATTAAGGATAAGGCCTGACATAAAAAAAGCTACTGATTGGCCTGTAAAAAAACCACCACCAAAGAAAAGTAAAGCGGAGACGCCTGAAATCAGTGTTTTAACCGTTTGAATGCGTTCACTCTTTAGCGCCTCTTCAAATTGCTTGCCAGCCTTAGTAAGTGATGCAAGGTGTTTTTGCAACATGGAAATTATAAGCTTCAATTGCTGCAAATCACTTGAAGACAAATCTGAAAGATAATAATCATCTATTTTCTTTCTTATGGATTTAATCATTTGCAATTGCAACAAGTATGCATCCAATAACTTATACGCATCACTAAGCTTAATCCCCAAAGCATTCGAAACTTTTACTAAATCGAATCCACAAAAAACAACTACAGAAAGAATTGAAAACGCAAATCCAATGCCAAGAATTATCGATGAAGGTAAACTGAAAATACTCAACATTGTCACGATACCATCAAATCCCTGGCATGCCGCCACCAAAATACCTGCCATGGTGAGTAATGCAAATTTAATTTTATCCTGCGTATTATTTTCAACTTCTTTAGGCAAATTGGTATCATCTCCTTTCATGGAAAGGAAAAGAGCTTGCAATAACTCAGTACGCAAGGATACAAGAATAAATTCAATTTTTTGTTTTTTTTCCTTTGATGGTTCTTCGGAATTTTTTATTTGCTGTTCATCGAGCCAAGACATTAAAGTTATAAAATCAGCAGGCAAAGAAATAGAGAGGTGTTCACGGGGATGAACGCCAGAAGCTAATAAATATTTTATTATCAATTTTTGAGAACGCAGGCTGATTTCAATATTCATTTTCTCATAACTGCTTACAACCGTACTTCATAAAATACATACGATAGAACAATAGAATTTATCGATATGAACATGGTTTATCCAAGTGATATTAAAACAAACCTTAATTGATAAGCAATTACCAACTGAGCGCTTGAAATATAAATAAATATTTTTTGATTAAAATATGACCATGAAGTATAATTAATGTGCGAACATTGACTAAGGAAAGCGATCATGAAAAAACTTATTATCGCAGTATTAGTGTTTGTACCTACACTTTTTTTAAGTGGCTGTTATGTTACTACAGCAACCCCTAGTAGCTATTATTATTCTAGCTATTATCCTTACTCCTACTATTCAAGTTATTCCTATTATCCTCGTTACTATTCAGGATGGCGTAATTATGGAGGCTTGGGTTATTGGGGTGGCCGTGGTTGGTATGGCGGCTGGCGGGGTGTAGGCTGGCATGGCGGCGGTTGGCACGGCCATTGGCGATAAAAAAACCAAACTCAATTTGACCTAATGATTTAGTTAACCTAAAGTCGCCAGTTGAGTTTAGGTTAACTAATTTCCGAGATGAGTAAGTAACTGAGATTGAACAGTTCTATTCACGGTTTGCTTTGTCCTAAGAAGCATTTGAACGATGCTCTAATCCAGTCTGGATCATGAAGCATTTAGATACAGAATATTCTGCTTCTTTTACTTCGTGCTGTAAATCTGTTTTCTTTATTGCAATATAACGGCTTAGTCGCGGTGATAATAACCACATAAACAATGCAATAATTAAAGTGACGATACCAATACAAGCAAATACGTGCGTATAAATCATCAAAGATCCAACCCCCGGTTTAATCTGCTCGGGAAGTGCGGTATAAGAAGCAACTGTGGCACCAATAAACCCCGCTATAGCAGAAGTTAAAAACCACATTCCCATCACAAAACCTGCAATTTGCGCAGGGACTAATTCTGCAACCATTGCTACTCCAAGAGCTGATACCAATAATTCACCTAGACTTTGAAATAAATAGCTTATAATTAACCACCAGGAAGAAACCATACCTTGATCCGTATAAAAATAGCGAGCAAAAAAGAGCATTAAAAAGCTCACACCGCACATGGTCATGCCTAAAGAAAATTTATAAGGGATAGAAAACTCTATGCCTTTCCTGTGGAGAAAGTTATAAAAATAAGCCAAAACTGGACTCATTAACACTATCCAGATGGGATTTAGTGCCTGGAAGCTTTGTGCATCAATCGTGATTCCAAAGAAAACCGGAATTACATTATGTACGGCAAATAAATTCAGCGAAGTTGGCATTTGTTGATATAAAGTAAAGAAAATAATTGCTTCCAGCATCAACGCCAAGGCAACGAGCATGCGCATTCTTGAGGTTTTACTTTCTTTACGAGTCATAAATATATAATAAATGATTACCGCAATGGTTATAAACCAAAACAAGTTTTTAGCAAGCATCACATGCTGTAATAAATAAGAAGAACACGCAGTGAGCAAGAGTATTCCAAACACGATCATCAACCACTGGGAAAGTGAGATTTTTCGTCTATCAGCATTGGTATTAATGTGTGCGACAAATTGGTGTTGCAGCCAATAATTAGCTAAGCCGATGAGCAAACCAATTGCACTCATCATATAAGCATAAGAATAACCATATCGACTCGAAATCGCCGGACCGGCAAATAATGCAATCATACTGCCTAAATTGATCGCCATATAATACAAAGTAAAACCGCCATGCAAGCGAGGATCATTTTCCTCATAACACTTAGCAAGTAAATTCGATGGATTTGCCTTAAATAAACCATTTCCGACACAAATTAAACCTAATGCAAAAAATACATGTTCTTTATCGGTAATCGCTAAAGAAAAATAACCTGTTGCCAAAGTAATAAGACCAAGTACTATGGTGCGTTTGGTACCTAATATTCTATCTCCCAAATATCCGCCAACAACCACCATACCATAAACTAACGCTGAATAAGCACCAAACGTATAATAAGATATCGTGTCGCTGTAACCTAAATAACGAATAAAAAACAAAGTCAAAATCCCTTGCACTGTATAAAACCCAAACCGCTCCCATAACTCCAACATAAAAATCATGTGAAATGCGCGGGGTTGCTCGCGAAGTATATTCAGCATGAGTATTCTTCCTTTGAGGGTAAATTTTTAAGTTAAAGGAGTTTTCAATTTTTTGCAATGAGCTTTTGGACTAAAAAATTAGAGTCTATCGACACGTCGCAAGCTTGGGCAATGAGGTAAGGAATTGGGAAAAGATTTACTGAAATCGACTATTTCAGTTTATAAAATTAATTTTCAGATAATAAACTCACTACAAGTCAACTCTTTGTTATCTCTTTCTTTCAATGAGCTTTTCTTAATTTGAAAAATTGCGGTCGTACTCGTTAATGATAAATCCTCATCTTTTTTGGGGCCTCTTTTTAAAAATTCATTTGCATTTTTTTTACTGCCAAAAAAATGTTCTATCATCAAATCGGTTGAGGGTTCTTTATTATTTTCATGCGCTTGTCCCGGTTCGTCTTTTGAAATGCGCGCACCAGTTCCAGGCCTGAGTTTGCTCATAATCCATCCTGCTAGCAGTTGCAGCAACGGTACCGCCAGTCGAATTATAAGGTAGGCAAGGGAAATAGCGGATACTGCAGTTAATATTCCTAAACCTACTACTGGGAAATATAAAGACACAATCAAACCGATCATACCCATTGTGCACAAGCTTAAACCAACGCTTCTATCCATGACTTGCACAAGTCCTGCATTTTTTATTTTTTTGCTTAACTTTAATTCTGTTAACTTCAGTTGCATTAAATATTCTTTTTGAGCATTAAAAATTCCTTGTAATGAGATAATCTGTTTGTATTGCAACAGAAGCTGCTGTTCTGTGCTCACATCATCTAATGCAGTTCTCAATCGAGATGCTTTGTTTTGACTCTCTTCTATTTGCGATTCGACACCGGCGATTAATTTTCTAGTTGCTCTTCGTTCCTTACTTAAGTGGTAGCATTCATAGAGTGCCTGCCCTAATAGAAATAGGTTTAAAGTCAATGAGATTGAAGCAGTGGTAAAAGCAATTGCTACTGCTATAGCCGGAACACATATTGAGGTTATTGTCAGTGCTAACACTATTGCAGAAAAAAGCCATTTAGCATTATTACTCCGATTAATAGGAGCTTTTCCATCCAGGAGGTACGCGGTAAGATAAATGAAAGGGATAAGAAAAAAATCTAATGCAGCAAAAGCAATTGTCCCAATATTTAATCCTTGTGTTAGTGATTCCGTAGGTTTAATGTTATTGAAGGCCCTGATGGAAGACCCAATCTGCATGATTGCCTTACCTGAATCTCCCGTAGTTTTGATAATTTGTGCTAAAAATAATATTTTTTTTAAGAACTTCTTCGGCTTTTTCCTATGAGTGAAGAACCCTAAATCAGAATCGATTGGACGCTGTATGTCTTCAAGTATTTCAGTTGCCTCGTATAGAGTATTTGCAATCTCAAATTCTCTCATCTTGTCTACCAATCGATCATTTTGCACAAAAGCGCATACTATACCATTTTTTCTACCATTTTGGTGAAAAACTTTACAATACAAACGAGAACTTGCTAATTCAGCATAAACTCAACTATATTTCCACATAGATACTAAATAAATGCGATAAAAATAATCATTATGTCTAAAAAAGCCCTTTATTTGGCAGGTGGTGGTGCTCGAGGCGCCTACCAAGCTGGTGTTCTGAAAGCAATTGGTCATATTTTGCAAGTTAAAACATTACCCTTTGAAATGGTCAGCGGGGTTAGCGTGGGAAGTATGAATGCAGCAGTACTTGCAGAAAATGCAGATGATTTCCCAACAGCACTTGATAAGCTGGAAACCATTTGGAGTGAAATTCACTGTCAACAAGTCTATAGAGCCAGTAACTTCGCATTAAGCAAATCCGTGATGCGTAATATGAGCACAATGATGCTCAAGCAGCGACAGGCAGCTCATTTACTTGATACCACCCCCCTGAAAGAAATGATCGAAGATGGTCTTGATTTCACCAAAATTGCGCAAAATATAAGTGATGGATATCTGAATACACTGGAAATAATCAGTAATTGTTACGAAACACGCCAGACTATTTCTTTTTATGCACACAACAATCCCGAATTCACGGACTGGAATTACCCGCGACACGGCAGCAAACGCGTTCGCCTCGAGGCTGAACATATTTTAGCATCCAGCGCCTTGCCTTTATTTTTTCCAACAGTTTTGCTCGATGGCTTTCATTATGGCGATGGCAGCGTGGGTCTAGCAGCTCCTCTTCGTGGTTCCATTCGTTTTGAAGTGGATAAAATTCTAATTTTAGGCACTCGAGCACTACCTACATTTGTAGAGCAAGAAAATTTACGCAATCATGATGACATTCCTTTTTCTCATATTTTTGGGAATATGTTAAATGCACTTTTTTTAGACAATCTTGACCGCGATATTGAAATGGTCAATCGAATGAACGAAATTGCCATGCTTCTGTCAATATGGAAAAAACGTCGTTCACCATGGCGCCCTATTACTACATTACATTTACGCCCCAGTAGAGACTTAGCTCCTTTGGCTCAAATACATTTTAAAGCCTTGCCTACATTGCTGCGCTACCTCCTCAATTTTTTAGGTGAGAAAAAGCATTCAGGCGATCTCTTAAGCTTTGTGCTTTTCGAACGCGACTATACAAGAGAATTACTTGAGCTTGGTTTTCAAGATACGATTAATAATGCCAAGGAAGTTATGGCTTTTTTTGAATAATTTTTCTTGCCAGCAAATTATTGGACGCAGGCGCAGAACGAAGGAGAGTTTGTGAAAACGTCAGGTTGCTGCTTCATCCTAACAAAGCGATGCCGATGCACGCAAAAATGTCAGTACCTCTTGAGTTTCAGGCATAATGCCGTGCCAAATGAAAAAAGCCTCAGCTGCTTGTTCCACCAACATTCCTAAGCCGTCCACTGCGTCACAACCTGATTCTCTGGCATATTGGACAAAAGCCGTTATGCCGTTTTGCTTATAAGATAAATCGTAACAAAATGGTTTTGCTGACATGCATGCCGTGGGCAATGCAACAAATTCTCCTGCCAAACTGGCAGAAGTCGCATTAATCACGATATCAAACGCCCCCTCAATCTCATTTAAGCTCAAACATTGAATTTGTGGGAAAGCACGTTGAAACTCTTCTGCTTTGGCTAAAGTACGATTCGCGATAAGCAGTTCTACAGGATGGTGTTCCAATAAGGGATAAACTATTCCGCGTGCAGCTCCTCCAGCACCTAAGATTAATACGCGCTTTCCTTCTACCAGGATATGTCGATGCAAATCACGAATTAACCCAATACCATCGGTATTGTCCGCATGCAATTGATTTGCTTGCATCCATAATGTATTCGCTGCCCCCGCTTTTTTACATCGCAAACTATGCTGTTGCGCCATCGCAAAAGCACGCTGCTTGAAAGGCAAAGTAACATTCATCCCCTTGCCATCTTGAGTAAAAAAATCAGATACTTGTTGCTCAAAGGACGGATCATCTGCCTTAATTTTTTCGTAAGTCAGTTGTATATTCAATTGTTTGGCAAAACACTGATGAATTATCGGAGATAAACTATGGGCAATAGGATTACCAATAACGGCAAAACGCTGAGACACTTTACCCTCCTATGGTTAATTGGTTGCCAATATCGCTACAGCAAAAGTCTGTCAATTAAAGCACAGCAAAATATTTTTTTATATGATCCATTGCAACAATTTATTCATACTGCTTATGCAATAGGGTGTGGGCGGGGCTGATGCACAGGGGCAAATTATCAAGAATTAGTTGTGTTTTCAATAACGTGATCACTGGATAAAAATTAGTGGGTATCATCCTTAGCCCACGTTCCGCGACTTGTTCGCGGGATCCAGCATACTCTCCCGCGAATAAGCCCCAGAACGTAGACAGTGAGATGAATTGCCAACATGCCCTAAATTTTTCTTGAAAAAAGCGCATCTCTCTACAAATAATTAAAGTAATTGAGTTTTTTTGTTTTTCAATATCTTAGGATGTGTTGTCAATTCAGCCCAATGATGCCGAAGAACAAAAAGACATAATAAGTTACTCTTATTTGAGTTAAGGGAAAAATTCAATGAGCGACTTTTCCGAAAATGAAAAAAATATCCTAAGAAACAGCCCATTATTAAATCATTTATCTGAGGAAAACTATCAAGCCTTCATGGCAATTTCATCACGCGTTACCTTTGGAAAAGGTGATATTTTGCTTCGAGAAGGGGAATTAAATGATGATTTTTTTATTATTGTCTCTGGAACAGTTGGACTCTATAAAAAAGAAAATGAACATGCCTCCCCTGAATTAATCGACACCCTGACCTCAGGTGAAACACTTGATGAAATAAGGGTCATCCAAAACCGTACGTGCGCACTGACAGTGATCGCAGCCGAAGCTACCGTTGTACTACAAACCTCGATAAGCAGATTACATGCATTGGAAAATCATCAATGTTATGATGCGATTGTAGAAGCAGTAATTCAAATAATAAGCGATCGCTTGTTTCACAGCAACGAAACCATTCTACATAAGATACATGAAAAAAAGAGAAAAAATAAACAATTTATTTGCATCCTGTTTGGTATGCTCGTCCTTGTTGTTTTCTTATGTGAAGTGGGTTTAGGACTTTATTACACTTTAAACCCCACTGATTTTTGCAACAATTTGAGTTCACTTCCCGCTGAAAATGCTAAAGTTGCACTCTAACAATGAGATCCAGGGTAGCCAAAGTCCTATTGCCGCCTGGATTAAGCAAAGCCGTAACCCAGGCTACAAACTGCTCGTTAACTCACCATCAAACTTTTAGAAACTACTTCTGCTAAATCACGCGATAAATCCAGCTTAGCCAATTGCTCCAATTGCTCTCGCATTAACGCTTGTCTGGGCTTGTCATAACGTTTCCAGCGCGTAAATGGATTCGCTAAACGCGCGGCAACTTGTGGATTAATTTTATCCAGTGTTACTAACATTTCAGTTAAAAAATGGTAACCACTTCCATCTAGAGCATGAAAATTGCGTGGATTTGCCATACAAAATGCACCGATCAGCGCACGGACTTTATTGGGGTTTTTAATACTAAAAGCTGAATGTTTTAATAATACTTTTACATGAGTCAAGGTTTCCGGTAATTGACTGGTCGCCTGAATTGCAAACCATTTATCTAAAACCAAATCATCTTTAGACCATTGTTTATAAAAATCATCAATTGCTTGCTCTCGCAATCCCTGATTGGTGCAATTGACTAATAAAGAAAAACTGGCGATTTGATCCGTCATGGTCTGTGCCGCCATAAATTGCTGTTCACATACATCTAAAGCAGTTACTTCCTTGGCTTTCATCATGAGCCATAGACAAACATTACGTAATTTTCTCCGACCGTAAGCGGGTCCATTCATACGGTGATCTTCTATTTGCCATAGCTGTTGATACAGTGACTGGGCCGTCTCATACAAGTACCATCCTAATTGCTGGTGAAAAAAATCACGAACATTTTCTATAGCGCTCACGTCCACAATATCCAGCCTTGTAGCAATATCCTCAAAACCTGGGGGAGTCAGTAATTCCGCACGCAAATCAGCATCTAGTGCATCATCTAGCAGTACATGCTTTAAAGCAGAAACTAAAGCAGAAGGAATTTGCCATGTGCTGGATGGTTGATTTAAGCATTCTTTAATGCAATTCAGAACAAGATTTTGCGCTGCATCCCATTTGGCATAACCATCCGTTTCATGCCGCAGTAAAAAAAGCAACTCCTCTTGAGCCAAATCATATTTTAATTTAATCGGAGCAGAAAACTCGCGTAATAATGAAACAACAGGCTTTTCACTTAAACCGGTAAAAGTAAAACTCTGCACTGCTTCTTTTAATTCTAAAATTTCTTGCTCAATCAACATCTGATGCCCTTGGGTATCAAATAATGCGATACGAATAGGAATGTGAAACGGCTTTTTATCCTGACATTCAGGGGTTGGTGGGCACTTTTGTTGCATTTTTAAAGTCAGCTTACCCTGCGCATACTCACTAGCTACTGTTACCTCTGGGGTACCTGCTTGACTGTACCATCGCTTAAATTGAGTGAGATCAACATGATTGGCATCTTCCATCGCAGCAACAAAGTCATCAATAGTAACAGCTTGGCCATCGTGCCGTTTAAAATATAAATCCATACCTTTTCTAAAGCCCGCTTTACCTAAGAGCGTATGTTGCATGCGGATTACTTCGGCCCCCTTATTATAAACTGTGGCTGTATAAAAATTATTTATTTCCTGATAAGACTCTGGTCTCACTGGATGTGCCATTGCTCCAGCATCCTCAGGAAATTGAGCACTTCGCAATGCCCTGACATCCATAATTCGGTTTACATCTCGTGAATTCATATCCCGAGAAAATTCTTGGTCACGAAAAACAGTTAAGCCTTCTTTCAAACTTAACTGGAACCAGTCACGGCAAGTAATTCGATTACCAGTCCAATTGTGAAAATATTCATGGGCAACCACGCCTTCAACATCGGCAAAATCTTGATCCGTTGCTGTATCAGGACGCGCAAGAATGTACTTGGAGTTAAAAATATTTAATCCTTTATTCTCCATAGCCCCCATATTGAAGTCGCTAACCGCTACAATCATAAAAATATCCAGATCATATTCTCGGCCATAGACCTCTTCGTCCCAGTGCATGGATTTTTTCAAAGACTCCATCGCATGGGCGCACTTATCTTCATTTCCTGGCTCAACATAAATACGGAGATCAATCGTACGGCCAGAACAGGTAACAAATTTATCGCGAATGCACGCTAAATCTCCAGCAACCAACGCGAATAAATACGATGGCTTTTTGAAAGGATCATTCCAAACTACCCAATGACGTCCATCATCAGTCGCACCTGATTCGAGCAGATTTCCATTGGATAATAAAATAGGATATTGCTTTTTATCCGCTGAGATTCGTGTGGTATAGGTGGCTAAAACATCAGGCCGGTCTAGAAAATAAGTAATGCGTCGAAAACCTTCTGCCTCGCATTGGGTACAAAACAGATGATTTGAGCGATAAAGCCCTGATAGTTGTGTGTTTTTTTGCGGGTAAATTCGCGTTACGACATCGAGTGTAAGTTTATCTGGACAATTTTCGATAATAAGCGCATCAGCTTGTAGGGTATAGGCGGATGATTCCAGTTTTTGGCCGTTCATGCGGACACTAACCAATTCCAGCTCATCACCATATAAATGCAAAGGACCTTCATGTTGACGGATTAATTTCAACTCACTACTTACCAAAGCATGATCATCAAAGAGATCAAAATTTAAATTCACAGTCTCTACTGTAAAAAAAGGAGGCTGGTAGTTTTTTAAATAAACGGTTGTGTCAGGCATGATCATTACATCCTATGAAAAATGCGATTAAGTTTATTGAGTTATATAAAAATTTTCTTAGTTTAGCCTATAATGATTATAAAGGGGTAACTTCTTAGGTCAATCTTTATAAGTATTACGAAGTTAGCTGGAAATCCATTTATTGCTTTTACCAGTAAAATGCAATAAATGTAAAGAAACACAATATATCCTTC
Source organism: Legionella bozemanae (assembly GCF_001648595.1). Classification (GTDB taxonomy): domain Bacteria; phylum Pseudomonadota; class Gammaproteobacteria; order Legionellales; family Legionellaceae; genus Legionella; species Legionella bozemanae. The sequence goes on from NZ_LBAW01000010.1 coordinate 52,701, forward strand.
GCAAGGATAAAGGGGATGGCATATGAATACTCAAGACTTTTTAACCAGTTATACCAAACGCTTTGTCGATAACAAAGAAGAAGAGATGAGTTTGGAAGAATACCTGGAATTGTGTAAAAATGACCCTTCAGCTTATGCCAATCCAGCGGAGCGCTTGTTAATGGCCATAGGCGAGCCTGAAATGATCGATACGCGTCATGATCCTGTTTTATCAAGGATTTTCTCCAATAAAATCATCCCAAGATATACTGTATTTCAAGATTTTTATGGCATGGAAGAACCGATTGAGCAAATCGTTGGTTTTCTAAAACACGCAGCCCAAGGCTTGGAAGAAACCAAACAAGTTCTTTATCTCTTAGGACCTGTAGGAGGTGGTAAATCTTCTATTGCTGAAAAATTAAAAGATTTAATGGAAAAAATACCCTTTTATGCCATTAAAGGTTCTCCCGTATTTGAGTCCCCTTTATCCTTATTTAATCCAATTGAAGATGCGGAGTTACTCCGAGAACGTTTCGGGATCCCCTCTCGATACCTACGTTATTTGATGTCGCCATGGGCAGTGAAACGTTTGCATGAATATAATGGTGATATTAGTCAATTTAGAGTAGTTAAAGTCAGACCTTCACGATTAAAACAAATTGCTGTTGCCAAAACAGAGCCAGGCGATGAAAACAACCAGGATATTTCTTCACTGGTAGGTAAAGTGGATATTCGCAAATTAGAAGAACATTCTCAAGATGATCCTGATGCATACAGTTATTCTGGCGGACTATGCCGGGCAAACCGTGGTCTCTTAGAGTTTGTTGAAATGTTTAAAGCACCAATCAAGGTATTACATCCCTTATTAACAGCGACTCAGGAAGGTAATTACAATGCGACTGAAGGTTTATCCTCCATTCCATTTGAGGGAATTATTTTAGCGCATTCGAATGAATCCGAATGGCAATCATTCAGAAACAATAAAAACAATGAAGCATTTATAGACCGTATTAATATCGTCAAAGTGCCTTATTGTCTGCGCGTTTCCGAAGAAATTAAAATTTACCAAAAACTCATCGATAACAGCTCATTGACTCATGCCCAATGCGCTCCCGGTACTTTGGACATGTTAGCGCAGTTTTCAGTCTTAACTCGTTTAAAAGAGCCGCAAAACTCCAGCATTTATTCCAAAATGCGCGTGTATAATGGAGAAAGTTTAAAAGACACTGATCCCAAAGCAAAATCATATCAGGAGTATCGCGACTTTGCCGGTGTCGATGAAGGAATGAGTGGCGTATCAACACGCTTTGCTTTCAAAATCCTTTCTAAAGTGTTTAATTTTGATCATAGCGAAGTAGCCGCAAACCCGGTGCATTTAATGTATGTGTTGGAACGTCAAATTGAACAAGAGCAATTCCCGCAAGAGGTACAAGAATCCTATTTGGGCTTTATCAAAGAATATCTCGCACCCAAGTATGTTGAATTTATTGGTAAAGAAATTCAAACAGCCTATTTGGAATCGTACTCTGAATATGGTCAAAATATTTTTGACCGTTATATCACCTATGCCGACTTTTGGATTCAAGATCAGGATTATCGCGATCCAGATACCGGTGAAATTTTTGACCGCGCCTTATTAAACCAAGAGCTTGAAAAAATAGAAAAGCCAGCAGGGATCTCGAATCCCAAAGATTTTCGTAATGAAGTGGTGAATTTTGTTTTACGTGCTCGTGCGAATAATCGCGGAAAAAATCCAGTGTGGAATAGCTATGAAAAATTAAGATCAGTAATTGAGAAAAAAATGTTCACTAATACTGAGGATTTGTTGCCCGTTATCTCCTTCAATGCCAAAGCATCTGAAGATGACAAGAAAAAACATGAAGAGTTTATTTCTCGCATGGTTGATAAAGGATATACACGCAAACAAGTACGCTTGCTTTGTGAATGGTATTTGCGAGTGCGTAAGTCACAATAATAAAAATCTTCCTCTCACACCTATGAGAGAAAGCTTAAAGTACTGGTGTAGTTTGGGGCGAACGAGTAAATCATGGCCCAGGATTTACGATAAGTACTTCCTCGAGTTAGGCTTTTTCGCTCAAACTACAAATAGGTGCACAGTTTTTATGTGGGGCTAAATTATGTCGCAATTGATTGATAGACGACAAAACGCAGGGAAAAAAAGTACGGTTAATCGCCAACGTTTTCTTCGCCGTTACAAAAATCAGATCAAACGTGCTGTCTCCGATGCCGTTGGCAAGCGAAGTATTACCGAAATTGACCAGGGCGAACAAATCACAATTCCTGCCAAAGACATTTCTGAACCTATGTTTCATCGAGGACAAGGTGGACACATAGAACGTGTATTACCAGGAAATGATAATTTTATTGCTGGCGATAGAATAAGAAGACCTAGTGGCGGTTCGGGTGGCGGAGGGGATGGCTCAGATGCCAGCGACAGTGGCGAAGGCGAAGATAATTTTGTTTTTGAATTATCGCGGGAAGAGTTTTTGGATCTGTACTTTGAAGATCTGGAATTACCAGATTTGGTGAAAAAGGAATTGGCGCGCATTAGCACCTTCAAAACGATAAGAGCGGGCGTGACTACGAGTGGTATTCCTAATAACATTAATGTCCTTCGCTCAATGAAACAAGCAACCGGACGCCGAGTTGCTTTGGCATCACCCTACAAAAGACAATTAAAAGAAGCTGAAGAAGAATTAGAACAACTGCAAGCCCAACCTGTTCCAGATGCCGAAGCCCTAAAAAGTCTGCAAAAAAAGATTGAGTATCTAAAGAAGAAAATACAAACTGTACCGTTTATTGATACCATTGATCTGCGATATAACTTTCGCGTCCGTGTTCCATCACCTTCGACTCAAGCAGTTATGTTCTGTGTTATGGACGTCTCAGGTTCAATGGATGAGGCTAAAAAAGACATTGCAAAACGCTTTTTTATCTTACTTTATATGTTTCTCACCAAAAATTATGAAAAAATTGAGCTGGTATTTATTCGGCACCATACTTCCGCTAAAGAAGTGAATGAAGAAGAGTTTTTTTACTCTCGCGAAACCGGGGGCACCGTGGTTTCCAGCGCATTGGAACTTCTGAGCACCATTATCGAAAGCCGCTATCCCCCAGAAGCTTGGAATATCTATGTGGCGCAAGCATCAGACGGCGATAACTGGAATGCGGATTCACCTTATTGTCAGGAGCTGCTGCAAGATAAAATTATGCCCTTATTACAATATTTTGCTTATATTGAAATTATGCCACGTCATCATCAAAGTTTATGGGAAGTCTATCAACTCGTAAAAGAGCGTTACCCTAATTTTGCCATGGAAAATATTGATACAGTGGCGGATATCTATCCCGTATTTCATGAGCTATTTAAAAGGAAGACTGCATGAAAAAAAAGAAGCCATTATCCACGGGTGCAGAATGGACCTTTGAATTGATTCAGGACTATGATCGTGAAATTGCACGCATAGCCAAAGATTTTAAATTAGATACTTATCCTAACCAAATAGAAGTCATTACTGCAGAGCAAATGATGGATGCTTATGCTTCAGTGGGGATGCCTATAGGTTATCACCATTGGTCTTTTGGCAAACATTTTGTCAGTGTTGAAAAAAGTTATAAACGTGGACAAATGGGCTTAGCCTATGAATTAGTTATTAATTCAAACCCATGCATTTCCTATCTCATGGAAGAAAATACCATGGCCATGCAAGCCTTAGTGATTGCTCATGCCTGTTATGGTCATAACTCGTTTTTTAAAAATAATTATTTATTTAAAATGTGGACCTCTGCCGATGCCATCATTGATTATTTGGTATTTGCAAGAAAATACATTAGTGATTGCGAGCAACGCTATGGCATCAATGAAGTAGAAGCAGTCTTGGACGCGTGTCATGCCCTAATGAACTATGGAGTGGATCGTTATAAACATCCTACCCCTTTATCCATACAGGAAGAAAAAATTCGCCAACAAAACCGCGAAATTTATTTGCAATCTCAAGTCAATGAATTGTGGCGAACCATTCCACAAAGTAGACAAATTGCCGAACAAGCTCAGCAGAAACGTTTCCCTGAAGAGACACAAGAAAATATTTTATATTTCATTGAAAAAAATGCACCTTTATTAGAGCCTTGGCAGCGAGAAATCGTGCGTATCGTACGCAAAATGGCCCAATATTTTTATCCTCAAGGCCAAACTAAGGTGATGAATGAAGGATGGGCTTGCTTTTGGCACTATACCCTTTTGCATGCATTATACGATGAAGGTCTAGTTACCGATGAATTTATGCTGGAAGTCTTGCAAAGTCATACCAATGTCATCATGCAACCGCCTTATAATAGCCCTTATTATAATGGCATAAATCCCTATACCCTGGGATATCATATGATGCAAGACATCAAGCGGATTTGTGAAAGTCCTACCGAAGAAGATAAAGCATGGTTTCCTTATTTAGCCAATACAGATTGGTTAAGCAGTTTAGATAACGCGATGCGTCATTTCAAAGATGAAAGTTTCATTGCTCAATATTTATCCCCTAAATTAATTCGTGATTTAAAATTATTTCATATCGTAGACGATGATCGCAGTCCAGATCTTTACGTCAATGCAATTCATAATGAATCGGGATATCAAAAAATAAGAGAAGCATTATCAAGACAATATAATTTAGGTTATTTGGAACCTGATATTCAAATTTATTCTGTTGACTTACAAGGTGATCGCTCAATGACTTTACGGTACACCCAGCAAAATAGAGTACCTTTGGGGCAAACTACAGTTGATGTTTTGAAACATCTCTTTTTTTTATGGAAATTCCCTATCGTTTTACAGGCAGTAAATTCCGAAAATGAGATTACTGAAGAATATCATTGCCCACCATTAGCTCACGGCCAAAATTAAATTCATGTATTTTTCCACTTGCAGACTTGAATGGTTGAATTTCAATGCAGATTGTGTGCTTAGGGCTTCCTTATTGCAAATCGATACATGTAGCCTGGGTGAAGCGAAGCGGAACCCGGGTTACGGCTTCGCCTGCAGCCCGGCTACATTATTGTATTATTTTTTTGCTTATCTTTTTCAATGATGGTAGTACTTGCATACAATTTAACAGCACCTTCTGTATAGGGATCCAGGTTAAACACTGTAGCAAAAACTTTGGCTGCAACCTCATTTGTATTGAGGTACCAATCACTAATATCGTCAGAGTAATATTGAATAATCATAGGCTTAAAGAGTGCATATGCCGCGCCAACCTGCTGTCTTGTGCCAAGTTTTGCTTTCACAAAATATTTGTTCCCTTTAAGCGCCAAATTCAACAGTTCTACTGTTTCCTTGAGGGTACTGGGAACAATTGCTTCGACTGGAATGGAGTCCATTGAGTAAACTTTTACTGTAACAGCAAGATTATCACCGAAATCATGAACCCGATTAATAAAAGAGGCTAACGCACGTGCTTTATCCGCATCACACACCGTAACCTTGATTTCCATTTCCAGTCCATCGCCGGTCAAATCCCCTACATGCACACAAGGATCAGCCTTTAAGGTGGCACTCAACTGGTTTTTCAACAAATACCAGGGCGGAAGAAGCATCTGCTTCCCTGCATGGGCAATTGAAGTCGCGCTGCTTAACATAAAACAAATAAATAGACCTAGAAATAACCCTGCTTTTCGATTCATTATGATTTTCCGTATTATTTAAAGAAAGAAAAAATGCCCTCCATAAAATAGAGTCTGTTTACATTTCGCTCGCTTGAGTCACATGGGCCCGATTGAAAATCAAGCCATTTTGACCAAGATATAGAAATATAAGCAGACTCTAAGAGGCATTCGGAAATTACTCTAAGGCCATTTCAATAGCAAAGGCCAACGCCAATTTAGAGAAGTTAGTCATATGTTCCAGGCTCAGCCTGTCCATAGTATCTTTAGAACTATGAATGTAAGGGTTGTGATCTTCGAAATTAGACTCACACGGGAATGCAGCTGGAATACCTACTTCATCCCATGATGCATGGTCACTACAGCCATAGCCACATTCTGAATACGCAACCGGAACTTGCACATAATTACTGATTAATTCTGCTACGAAATTACTTAAACTCTCGTCTGTATAATCGGTAAATACCCACATTGTTGGATCTTTGGGATTCACGCGATAACCCGTCATATCAAACTGAATAGCAGCTTTTACCGGAATCGAGTTATCCATAAAATGCTCCACAACGTACTGGGAGCCTACTAAACCTCGCTCTTCAGCGGCATACCAAATAATATAGATTGGACGCTTAAACGTTGTTTTTGACGATAACAAAATGCGTGCCATTTCCATAATCGATGAAGAACCGCTTCCATCATCCCCGGCACCAGGCATACGTCCATCCAGCGTGTCCATATGTGCTCCAATCACTACTGCAGGGGCATTAATGTCTTTACCAATGACAGTTACTAACGAAGGTTGTTTATAATAACTCCCTGTTTTCACGAAAAAGGTTGCTGTATCAGTACGACCACTTGCAACAACCATGTCATCAAAAGTTTTTTTCAACCATTTTGCCGCATCCACACCTGTATCTTTGGTTGCTGAACGATTATGAAATGAAGTAAGTTTCGTCAACGTATTCCAAATATTATCTGGAGTTACATTCTGTAATGCTTCATTGACTTCATCTGGGTGTTTCAGCTCATATACAGTACTTTGCGATAGTGCTGCTTTAATTGTTTTTTTGTGCAGGATTCTTTGGGCAGATTGTTTTTTCGCTGGCAGCAAAGAACCGAGTATATGGTGGCTAACATTCACAAAACGACCGCAATTTACTTGATCTGCCAGATGACTGAGAGCATCCACATCTGCTGCAGGAATATCAATAATCTTAAATTGTTTATTTTCCGCCAAAACCTCATACGGAGTAGCAATTTTTGCTGCAAGGCATTGAGGCACTTGCAACTGTTCATGAACAGGAGCGCTTGCCGCCAAAACATTAGTACTGGCAAGCACTGAGCCCACTGCGATAGAGGTCATCCATTGATTCAAACGCATTTCTACTCCTATGTTAAATTAAATTCTAAGCATATTCACATCGTAAAAACTCACTTTACCTAAATTCTGCGCTTGGATCTACTGTTTAATTTAAGTTTTATTCAATAAAAAAATAACCATATGACTTTTTTTTGGTCTTTTTGCTATTGATAATCATTTTCATTTGCGCTACAGTTTGAACCCCAATCCATTAGTTGAGCAAATAAATGGCAGCAAATAGAAAAAGATTCAAAAAAATTCCTCGTTATGTTGCTCTGGCGTCTCTTACTATCGGCGCCAGTTTAATTCTTGGCTTTCTAAGTTTTGGTGGGATGTATGCATTATATCCTATCTTACCTTTGGCATTTGCTGCTTTTGGACTCTCGGTAGCCTATGAAGGCGAAGTTTATTTACAAAATATTAAAGGAGCTTTTAAAAAAATATTTAAAAGCAATTACTTAGAGAATCATTTAGCTAAAGAATATTTGCTGGAAAATTTTCCCCAAAATACTGATTCTGAAGAGTGTCCTCAATTTTTCAAAGATTATGAAACGCAACTTAATCTCCTGAAGGACTTTAATCATAAACAACTTAATAAAGAAAGCAGAAAACGCAAAAAGCAAATAGAAAAAACGCTGACGGACATGGAAAAATGGTTCGCTTTGCAATTGTTTGCAATCAAAAAAACGCAAAAGGAAGAGGAAGAAGAAAAACTATCCCAATATACAAAATCATTAAGAGATTGGCTGGAAGCTCATGGGCAAAAGGAGTGGCAAGAACGCTTAGAAAAACGGCAATCAACATTTAATTTTGTTAAAGGGTTCAGTCTGGTTGCTGGAATGTTCATGGGGCTTGGTAGTACCTACCTCATTGTGGAAGCATTTAGCGTAATTCCTTTAATGGCCGCCATTCCCTTTGCTTTTTGGCCAATCCTCATTGTTCCCATGGCAGTAGTTGCTGGAGCTGCTTATGGCATGTTGACCTACAATACGATCACCGATCTTATTAATAATGACACCATCAAAAAATGGTTCACAAAGCTCAAAAATGACTTAAGCCAAGGCTTAACAGCTCGTAATGTACTTATGACACTCACTGCTTTATTTTTAGTGAGCTTAGCAATCGCACTTACTATTTGTACTGCAGGTACTTGGTGGACTGTAGCAACCAGTGCCCGTCCTTTATTTGAATGGATGAAAAATATACCCAGTTTTGTGATGGGGATCATCAATCCCATCATCACTGGATTATCCGCTATATCGTTTAATATAGAAAACTCTTCTGAATCTCTGGAAATGGTCTATGAGGCTACGGATCCCAAGACCAATACCACCAATATATTTCAACGCACCTACAAAGCCATTGCCGATGGACTCACCCATGTGTGGGATACTGAAAATTGGTTACAGATGATTAACCCATTCCGTATCCTGTTAAAATTAACAGTTACTCCATTACGTATTCTGCTTTTTTTGGGTCACTTAGTAAGCGTTGCCCTGACTTCAGATCGCATGCCTGGGGTGCCCCAAATAGTAGCTGCTCTTGTGGCAATCATCAGTGAGGGTTTCGAAGATGCGCACTATTTTATTGGCTCAAGTTCTACAACAAAGACATTATTGGAAGAACGTTTGGGTTCAGAAGCAGAGCATAATGAAGATATTCCATCCAAGCTTCTCAAAATAATTGCTTCACCTTTATATTTCCTTGCAGCCGCTTGGGATTGCTTGGCAAGTAAAAAGAATTCAGCTCCAGGTGGTGAAACCGTCCAACCTCAAAAACTTACTTTCAAACAAGCATGGAATAAACAGCTGAGTATACCAGAAGAAGAAAATGGAACATTAGCTAATGACGCAGAGCGCCCCTCAAAAGAATGGAATGTCGAGCATACAGTTTCTCTAATTGAAAAATATGAAAGAAAACACCTTGATACGGTCTGGGTTGGTGAAGAAATCGCAAATGCTAAAAAAGAAGAACTGCAGCAATTAAAAACTAAAGTTCGCGAAACAACATCTAATGATTCTTTAAATAAAGTACTTACAGAAGCAAAAAATAATTCTGTTTATAATCGACATCGTTTATTTGCCATGCAGGACGATGAACCAACTACGACTAAAGAGTTTATTGAGGCATTACCTGAACGCGTTAATGTAATTTAATAAGAATTTCATTAATAAGCGCCACTCCTGCCATCCCTATTTACTAAACATGGGGATGGCACTATCCTCATCCGACATAAAACAGAGACCCGCAGGGGGCGCTTAAAAAACCTCTCCAAAACTGCCATAAAGATGAAACTTTTAAGCACTAGGTCAGATATAATACCAGTCAATGCGCTTTTCTCTATAAATTTCAATTTTGCGATTCGAGTCAATTCCTTTCATAATGACCCTATATTTTGAACAAAGCGCTTTTACAGATAAACTGCTATAAATTTTTTTCTCTATACAAACATGTTTTGGCTATAAGAAATCATTGTACTGCTAGATTATTAGCTCATGAAATTTTTTATATACCGTTGCAATATGGTTATGGAGATATTAACCCGATATACGTTCTGGGAGGAATAATTGAAAAAAATTCTGATCCATACTGTCGCTTTATTTTTTTTCTTTATTAATATCTGCAGTGCTCAACAACGAGAAATTTCGATTACAATTGATGACTTGCCTCTTGTTGAACTTCCCTATGAAATGTTTGAAAATATCGTTCATAGCTTCGTGAAACATCAAGTTCCTGCAATGGGTTTTGTTATTGGTAGTCGAGTCAATAATGAAACCATGAAACAATTTCTGTTATTTAAGCAAAACGGATTGGAGTTAGGAAACCATACTTATTCCCATGTGAATTTAAAACGTGTTTCTTGCAAAGAATACATTCATGATATTATGAAAGCAGATACAATTCTTGCGCCGTTTATGTCACAGCCAAAATATTTTCGTTACCCTTATCTGGCTGAAGGAACATTGTGGCGAAAAAGCATTGTTCGACATTATTTGCGTAACAATAACTATATTGTCGCTCCAGTCACTATTGATAGTAGGGATTTTGAATTTAATATAGAATTAATAAAGCAACTAGGACAAGACCCAACTGCACCATTAACTGATTTAAAAAAACGTTATCTTGAATATGTTTGGCAACGTACATTAACTGCTGAAAAAAATACTCCTGGAAAACAAATCTTACTTCTGCATGTCAATTTGCTGAATGTTTATTTTTTAGATGATTTGCTGCACATGTTTGAAGCTCATGACTATCATTTTATTTCGCTTAGTGATGCATTAAAATCGTAATGAATGATCGTAGATACTGTCTTTAAAAGCAAGATAAATTTTCATTAAAAGCTTGCTTGTTTTTTAAGACAGTATCTACGATTTTTAACAAATTGAGGCCTTACATTTCGCTAGCTTGAGTCAAAAGGGCCTGCTCACACTGCAACAATAATTCCTTAGCATGGGATCGCGTTTGCTCTGTTATTTTTAACCCTCCAAGCATACGCGCTATTTCATCAATTTTTTCAGTAGATTGCAGTAAAGAAATATGGGTAAAGGTCTCTTGATTGTTGCTCCGCTTTTCAACCACAAAATGGTTATTGGCAGCGGCAGCGACCTGAGGTTGGTGTGTGACACAAAATACTTGCAAACGCTCTCCCAATTTACGAAGCATTTGTCCTACGAGGGCTGCTGTAGCCCCACCAATACCTACATCCACTTCATCAAACAATAAAGTAGGTGTCGTACCTTGTTGGGCAGTAATCATTTGAATGGACAAGCTAATTCGCGAAAGTTCACCGCCTGATGCCACTTTACTTAATAAATCAAGCTCCATACCTGGGTTAGTACACACCTTATATTCTACTTTATCCATTCCATGAATCTGCATCTTTTCCAGAGGAGATATTTCAATTTCCACCCGTCCTTTAGGCATGCCAAGTTGTTGAATACTGGCTGTAATTTCCTTTGCCAATTTTTTTGCCTGTATTTTTCGTATCTCGCGTAATTTAAGAGCTGCTGTTTCATAGCTTGCAATCAATTGACTATGCTGTACTTTTAATTGAGCTAGCCGGCGTTCACCATCTTGCAACTCGTCTCGTTCTTTTTGCAAATTTTGTGCATGCGCATGCAGTGTGCTGCTATCAATATGGTATTTTCGAGCAAGTTGATGTATCGCACTCATACGCGCTTCTATTTCATGCAAACGCTCAGGGTCAAGATGAACACGCTCTGCAAATTGCTGCATTTCATCGACTGCTTCTTCACATTGAATCAGCGCACCATTGAGCAACTCAAAAGCATTTTTAATTTGGGATTGTTCTTGCGGCAATTGACCCAGTAAATGCAAAATCTGATTTAAGCTGGAACAAATATTGGGTTCATCCTCAGAATTTAATAAGCTATGTATTTGTTGGCTTTTTTGCAAATACTCTCTTGCATGATGCAACATTTGATGTTCTTGATACAAAGTTTCAATTTCATTTTCATGCAGATTTAATGCGGATAATTCTTCAATTTGAAATTGCAATAATGCGACTCTGTCTTCTTGTTGCTCCTGGCCCTGTAATACATCGATTTCTTGCTGAATTTTCTGGCATTGTTTATAGGCCCGGGAAACCTCGTCAAGTAACGCCTGATTCTTGCCATATTGATCCAATTGTTGACGATGCGTTGCATGCTGCATGAGGGTTTGATGCTGATGCTGCCCGTGAATATGGACTAGTTTTTCGCTTAATTCTTTTATTTTTTGCAACGGGAATGGTTGCCCATTAATATAAGATTTGGATCGACCTTCTGCATAAATCACCCTCCGCAAATAAATTTCGCCATCATCACAAGGAAGATCGTGTTCTGCTAGCCATTGCGCCGGTTCAGATCCCTGACTGACAAAAAATCCGGCGGTGATATCACATTTTTCCTGGCCAGGCCGGATAACCGAACCATCTGCTCTATCACCTAAAGCCAGCATCAAAGCATCAATCATAATCGATTTACCCGCCCCTGTTTCACCAGTGAAGGCAGTCATACCTTGAGTAAAATCTAACTCCAAGTGTTGCACAATCGCAAACTGTTCAATGCACAAAGTTGTGAGCATGTTCTATCCTATCCTTGATGTTTGGATTCCCAACCAAGTTTTGATCGTAATGTATCATAATAGTGATAATCAAGAGGATGTAACAGACGTAATTGATGACCATTTTTTTGAACAGTAACTTTTTGTCCCGGCTTGACCATTCTGGATTCATGACCATCACAACTTATTCGCAAATCCGATTCATTAAAGCGACTGATATGCAGCTCAATTTTAGATTCTCCATCAATAACCAATGGACGGGAGCTTAAGCTATGCGAAAACATGGGCACAAGGACGATTGCATTTAACTGAGGATGCATGATAGGACCACCCGCAGATAAAGCATAGGCAGTAGATCCGGTAGGAGTCGATAAAATCATACCATCAGAGCGATAATGACTCACTAATTGTCGATTGACATAGACTGAGAACTCAATGAGATGTGTTTCCTTCCCGCGCCCTAAAACCACATCATTGAGTGCATCTCCTTCAAAATAAGTATGATCCTCATCGTAAATGCGAGTATGTAAAAGAAAACGCTTTTCTTCTTCATAATAGCCACATAGTACAGCACTCAATTGCGTTTCGAGTTCATGAGGTAAAATATCGGTGAGAAATCCCAAACGTCCCCGGTTAATTCCAATTACCGGGGTATCCACTTTAATCGCCATACGGGCCGCTGAGAGCAAACTCCCATCACCGCCAACCACAATGATTAAATCATTCTTCTTACCCATATCTTCTCTGGGTAATACGGGAATTTTTACATCAAATCCTGTAGACGTATCTACATCTTGATAGATCTGTACCTCTTGTTTTTCAAGAAAATCAATCAAACGGTATAAACTTTCATTTACCCCTTGATTTGCCCTGTGCTGGCGCGCATACAAGATGATCCGTTTGAATTTAACGTTACTCTTCAATGTTTGCTGTTCTTGATGCTTTTTTTCGTTCATGTTCTTTCAATGATTTTTTTCTTAATCGAATCGAATCAGGAGTCACTTCCACCAACTCATCATCATCAATAAATTCCAACGCCTGTTCCAAAGTTAGTTTTACAGCAGGAGTTAATATAATGTTTTCGTCAGAACCTGAAGCACGAATATTGGTTAATTGCTTTTCTTTAGTCACATTCACCACTAAATCATTATCGCGAGCATGAATTCCAACAATCATCCCTTCATAACACACTGTTTGCGGTTCAACAAATAACCTGCCACGATCCTGCAAGTTGAATAAAGCAAAAGCACGGGCCATTCCTTGACAATTAGCAATCAGTACGCCATTTGCCCGCTTCCCTATTCGTCCTCTAATTGCCGGACCATAATGATCATAAACGTGATACATTAAACCGGTACCTGAGGTAGAGGACAAGAATTCATTATGAAAACCAATAAGGCCTCGGGTAGGAATCATATAGTCAAGACGCACTCGTCCTTTGCCATCGGGAACCATATTTTGTAATTCACCTCGGCGCTCCCCTAGCTTTTCCATAATAGAGCCCTGGTGATTTTCTTCCACATCGACAGTCAAATGCTCATAAGGCTCTTGTTGCTCGCCATCTACTTCGCGAATAATCACTTCGGGTTTACTAATCGCCAATTCATAACCTTCACGACGCATCGTTTCAATAAGAATGGATAAATGGAGTTCTCCTCGGCCAGAAACTCGGAATTTATCTGGATCATCACAATCATCAACGCGTAAAGCAACATTATGTAATAATTCCGTTTCCAGGCGCTCACGAATTTTTCGTGAGGTCACAAACTTTCCTTCCTGGCCTGCAAAAGGCGAGTCATTGACTTGGAAGGTCATGCTAATTGTTGGTTCATCCACTGACAGTACAGGTAATGCTTCAACAACATTAGGATCACAAATCGTGTCAGAAATTTTGATGCCTTCAATACCGGTAATCGCAATAATATTACCTGCACTAGCCTCTTCAACCTCAACACGCTCAAGGCCTTTAAAACCTAATAATTGCAATAATCGACCGGTACGAATATTACCCTCTTTATCAATAATCTTGACGGCAGATTTTGCTTTAATTTGCCCGCGAGTGATTCGACCAATCCCAATAGTACCAACATAGGATGAATAATCCAAAGAGCTGATTTGCATTTGGAAAGGACCATTCGCATCGACTTTTGGTGCTTCAACCTCATCAATAATTGTTTGTAATAAAGCACTCATATCCGTAGCTTCATCTTCCAAATTCAACTTGGCATAACCATTTAATGCAGAAGTATAAACCACAGGAAAATCCAATTGTGCATCTGTTGCACCTAAATTATCAAAGAGATCAAATACTTGATCCATAACCCAATGAGGTCTTGCTCCCGGGCGATCAATTTTGTTAATCACCACAATAGGATGCAACCCACGAGCAAAGGCTTTTTGGGTTACAAAACGTGTTTGAGGCATAGGTCCATCCACTGCATCCACCAGTAGCAATACACTATCAACCATCGATAAAATACGTTCTACTTCTCCCCCAAAATCAGCATGTCCTGGGGTATCAACAATATTAATTTGATGATTTTTCCAATACACACAAGTATTTTTGGCGAGAATAGTAATGCCCCGTTCTTTTTCTAAAGCATTGGAATCCATCACGCGCTCAACTTTGGGCGCTCTCTCATTTAATGTGCCTGTTTGTTGCAGTAATTTATCTACTAACGTGGTTTTACCATGGTCAACGTGGGCGATAATGGCAATATTGCGAATCTGATCAATCATAAATAACCTTTGAAGGAAAAAGCAGTGTATTTGTACATAGATTTGACATTATACATCAATAGCCAGCTAAAACCTATCTGCTTCGTGTATTTTAGTATAGCAAAACCTCAATTGCAGCACGTCCAACCTGAGGGTCGAGCAGCCAACAATAGTCTCAATAGAGCAAAATATTTATTTTTGAACATAAAACAGCTTTTTTACCTCCTTGGCATGCTTTATGTATAGCATCTAGACCATCGTATGCGTAGCCCAGAGCTGGACTCCACGTATAAAGTTGCCGACTTTACTTTATTCACTATTTCCACGCAGCAAGGCATTGACTACAAGTTATTTTTTAGCTGCTAAAATAATAGTGAGGGGTAAAAAATAGGGAGTAACTATGAAACAACTAATTTTACATCCCACTGACATTAGCCAATGGCATGCATTAGTTAATGAGGCACAAGTTGCAACGCAGCTGATGTTAACGGAAAATACTGAAAGTTATTTAGTATTTTTATTAATGCGCTTTTCCCAAGGACCTAAACTCATTGAATCCATTGTTGCACTCGATTTTCTTGAATCAATGCATAGGCCAAGAACATTGCAAATGGAATTATTACGCGATGTAGGGGATAAAAGCTTACTCTTTTGTGGACTGTTTCCAGGAATTGCCAAGAGACGTCATGTCAGCCTTGATTATTTTTCTGAAATGGGACAAGCAGCTTATTTAACAATCGGAGAGTTAGAAGGAAAGCATACAGCTGATCTGTACATTCAACTTAGCGAACAATTTCTTACATTAAAACAAATATTACAAGCAATGCGTGGCGAATGTGTAGAACTTATTCAATCAAACCAGGACATCTTATCTTCCATAAAATTTACTTTGCAATAAATAATTTGTTGTAGTTGCAGCCTGGGTGAAGGCAAAGCCGTAACCCAGGAAATCCGAACACAAATCACAGACCCCGAAGTCGCTACGCTACACCCAACTGTACTCTTATCATCCCTTATGAAATAGCATCGTTACATCAATAGGATCAAAAGTATATTTCTTATTGCAAAAATCACATCGAATCGCCACTTCACCTTGCTCCTTTAGTAATTCTTTTGCATCTTCCTCACCTAAAACAGCTAACACCTGCTTCATTTTCTCTAAACTACAGCGGCACTTAAATTGAGTTTTTCGGCTATCAAATATTCTGAGTTCTGTTTCATGATAAAGACGGTAAAGTAATGTTTCGTTATCTAATGTAAGTAATTCATGCCCACTTACCGTTTGCCCTAATTGCACCGCATATTCCCAAAATTGCTCTCTTTGTACCGTATCTTGACCAGGCATTAACTGCAATAACATTCCGGCTGCAGCCTTATCATTCACAGCTAACCAAACTTGAGTGGATACTTGCTCGGATTGAGCAAAATAGTCCATTAAATTCTCACTCATGGATGTTGATTGAATGGGAACCATACTTTGATACGAGTTGGTTTGGTTGTTTTGGTTAATAGTAATAACCATCTGTCCTTTAAGAAACGCAGAGGCATATTCTTCAGTTTCCAAGTTTTCAACAAATTGGGCAAAGCCTCTTACATTAAACTCATGATCACATTGCACCAATAATAAAGGAAGCCGTTTATCACCTTGAAATTGTAAGTTTAAACTGCCTTGAAATTTAATACTGGATGCCAAAAGCAGACACGAAACTATAGCTTCTCCCAACAAATTTTTAACCATTGGCGGGTAGTTCCGTTGGCTCATAATGGTTTGGTACGTATTTTCAATATGAACAATTTCACCACGAATGTTGGCGTGTTCAAAAATAAAGCGTTGAAGGGTATCAGATTCTTTCATAATGGACTCAAAATAAAATTACAACGAACTAAGGTCTGTTGCCAATTCCCCCGGACTTGATCCGGGGCAAAATGGTGCGATTTTAGAACACCGCAACGCAGCATGTATGAAGCATGTGAGTAGCGGAGCACATAAAGTCACCCCATTTTGGCCAAGGTAGTAGAATTTCAAAAGACCCTAAAGTAACTCTCGTGGCTGCGCAAAGTATAACATAATTTTTTTGGAATTTTCCTGGAGAAAAAATTATCTTGGACTATGCTTTTAAAACATCCCTCTGAAAAAATTAAAGGACTAAATCATGATAGATAAAAACATTCTTGCGCCTTTATTCAAAACGATTGACAGAGTCGTTTTTGGTATTAAAGAGCAAAAAGAACCAGAAACCAAACCTGACTTTATTGAAATAGATACCGAGGAAGAGTTTGATGTCGAACGGTCTATTAATTAGTAGTTGATTCACAATACCTAAGCAGGCAATAATCGCTCTTTTTGAGTGAGAAATCTTTAAGATGTTAAATGGCCAACAAATGGCAGCAGTATGTTATATAGACGGACCCTTATTAGTTCTTGCTGGGGCTGGAAGCGGTAAAACACGAGTAATAACGCAAAAAATAGGCTATTTAATTAACACATGCGGCTATGCCGCCAATACAATATGTGCAGTAACTTTTACTAATAAAGCAGCCAATGAAATGCGTACTCGCGTTGCCGCCGTTCTGCCGGCAGCCAGTCGCCGCGGTTTAAAAGTAGCAACCTTCCATACATTAGGCTTAAGCATTATCAAACGTGATTTTACCTTATGCGATCTGAAAAAAGGATTTTCTATTTTTGACAGTGAAGATTGTTTGCAAATCATACGAGGTTTTTTGCCTGCAAATAAAGCAACTGAACGTGAATTTATCTTCCGAATTCAACAACAAATTTCGCGCTGGAAAAATGATCTTCTTACCCCTGAGGACGTCATTAAAAATCGATTAGATACCCCTTGTTATGAAGAAGCTGCTTTGTTGTATCCACGTTATCAGCAAGCACTTAAGGCATATAATGCGATCGATTTTGATGATTTAATTCGTCTTCCGGTCAGTCTTTTAAATGAACATCCTGCCGTATTAGAGTATTGGCAAAACAAAATCCGTCATTTATTGGTAGATGAATACCAAGATTCAAATACCAGCCAATACCTTTTCGTAAAAAAATTAACTGGAATCCAAGCACGCTTTACTGTGGTGGGTGATGATGACCAATCCATTTATGCCTGGCGAGGTGCAAAACCTGAAAATTTGCAACAATTACAGCATGATTATCCACAATTAAAAATAATCAAGTTGGAGCAAAACTACCGCTCGACCAATATTATTTTGCATACTGCCAATCACCTTATTGCCAACAATCAACATCTGTTTGAAAAAAAATTATGGAGTGAATTTGGGCAAGGGGAGCTCTTACGCGTTATTCGTTGTAAAGATGAACAGGATGAAGCAGAACAAGTAGTTGCTGATTTAATCAGTCATAAACTGCGCTGCAGAACTCAATATGGCGATTATGCAATTTTATATCGCGGCAATCACCAATCCCGTGTATTTGAAAAAGTCCTCCGTCATTATAGTATCCCTTATACAATCAGTGGCGGCCAATCGTGGTTTGCCAAGGCAGAAGTGAAAGACGTATTTGCCTATCTGAAATTACTGTGTAATGAAGCTGATGATGCTGCTTTTTTAAGAGTCATTAACACCCCCAAACGCGGCATTGGCGAGGCCAGCCTTGATGTGTTGGGTCATTATGCTCAAAGTAGAGGAGTAAGTCTTTACACTGCAGCAGACCATCTGGCACTTAATGAAAGTATTGCAGAAAAACCACGCGCAGCATTGCTAGTTTTTAAATCCTGGATAGAAGAAATAAAAAAACGCTTAGCCACTGGGTCGATTATTGAGCATTTGAAACAAATGGTAGAAGATAGCGGTTATGAAGCCTACATTTACGAACAATGCGACACCCCGGCAAAGGCGCAAAAAAAGATGGACAATGTCTGGGAATTGTTAGAATGGGTTGGACGTTTATTAGCAAAAAATCCAGAGCAGACCTTGGCAGAAGTGATTAATAAATTAATTTTGATCGATATTCTTGAACAAGCAGACGAACATGATAAGGAGACGGTGCAACTCATGACATTGCATGCATCAAAGGGGTTGGAGTTTCCTTACGTTTATTTAGTGGGTATGGAAGAAGAATTATTGCCACATCGGGTGAGTATTGACGAAGATCAAATTGAAGAAGAAAGACGCCTGGCCTATGTTGGAATTACCCGAGCACAAAAAGGATTGTGTTTTACCTTAGCCAAACAAAGACGTCGTGCGGGTGAGTTGCAAGATTGTTTACCAAGCAGATTCTTGGATGAATTGCCTACGGAACATTTAGAATGGTTTGGCAAAAACAGCGAACGCTCTGAAGAACAATCCAAGAAATTGGCTAAATCACATTTAGCAGGATTGAAAAGTTTGCTGAGTGAATCCTGATTTGAGCTTAATGTAGCCTGGGTGCAGCGCAGCTTAACCCGGGATCGAAAAGCTCATTCATGTCCATAACACCGGGCTACGCTGCACTGCACCGGCTACATTAGAAATACAGCTCTATGCAGAATTCTTTCCTCATTGCTATACTGAATCTATGAAAAAAAATATCATATTGTTCATTGTTTCTTTTGCCATGTTTATGGAGGCAGTGGATACTACCATTATTAACACCGCTATTCCTGTTATGGCGCAGAGTTTAAACGTTAATCCAGTTGATTTGAAATTAGCACTGATCAGCTACCTGTTGAGCTTGGCAATTTTTATTCCGATTAGCGGCTGGATCGCTGATAAATTTGGCATGAAAATCGTTTTTATTACAGCGATCTCTGTTTTTACCTTAAGCTCGGTTTGGTGTGGATTCACTAATAGCTTGGGAGAGTTAATTTGCGCGCGCATCATGCAGGGCTTGGGAGGTTCACTCACCATGCCTATTGGCCGTCTCATTATTTTACGGACTTGTGAACGACATGAATTAATTGCAAAAATGAGTATCGTCGTAATGGTTGCCTCTTTGGGATTAATGCTTGGGCCGTTACTCGGCGGAATTATTACCGATCGCTTTTCCTGGCGTTGGATCTTTTGGGTCAATATTCCTTTTGGGATACTTGCGGTAATTTTATCAAGCAAATTATTGCCTTACATGCCTCCTCGTCCAGTCCCTCCTCTCGATAAATTGGGCTTTGTTCTTTTTGGCAGCGGATTAGCTACCTTAACTTTTAGTTTATCTATGGTCAGCGAATCACATGTTACGATATTACAAATCGTCACTGTTTTTTTTATTGCCCTTCTTCTATTAGGCGGCTATACCAAACACTCCTATAAAAGAAAACACCCTATTGTTAAAGTGGAACTTTTACATACACGTACTTTTTGTGTCTCCATCTTGGGTAATTTATTAGCCCGTCTAGGTTTTGGAGGAGTCCCCTTTTTGTTGCCTTTGCTGTTACAAATCGGCTTAGGCTATTCACCGCGTCTATCTGGCCTATTGCTCGCTCCTATTGCCTTAGGTGTTTTTTTAGTTAAACCTTTATCAGTCTACATATTACGTTGGTTTGGTTATAAAAATTTATTAATTTTAAATACAATGCTGGTAAGTATTTCGCTCTGGTCCTTTTTTTCCATTAATCAACATTCCTCCGTATATGGCATTGCATTTTTGACTTTTGCATACGGCTTTCTCATTGCGCTTCAGTATACAGGTATGAATTCTTTGGCTTATGCCAACATTACAGAAAACAATATGAGCGCAGCGACCAGCATTATGAGTACAACGCAACAACTGGCCCAAAGCTTTGGTGTTGCAGTATCAGCGATCTTGCTGAGTCTTTTCACATATATCTATTCTGAAAATCATGTTTTATCCGTCCAAATATTCCATGATACGTTTCTAATGCTTGGAATTCTTACTTTTTTTTCAGGGATAATTTTTATGTTTCTAAAAAAAGAAGACGGTCTTGAGTTAATTGAAATTCCTGAACATTGATTCGTGTCATGTCTTTTTACTTCCTTAAGGCCATGTCTGCTTTTGCATGAATACGGCTAAAAGATTGCAAAATATTAGAATTTTTAGACAAAATGCTCTATGATATGGGAGCATTATTTTGCTGTTTTCATATTAAATGTAATTAAATGTAAAAAAATTTTAAAATATTTAATAAAAAAACAGCACAATTAATAAAATAATGCTACAATGTCCTGGTAACAATTTAGGAAATTAACATGTCAGAAAAAATTCGTGGTACAGTAAAGTGGTTCAATGAGTCCAAAGGTTTCGGTTTTTTAGAAAGTGGCGGTAAAGATTATTTTGTGCATTTCAGTGCAATTCTAGGCTCCGGGTTTAAAACTCTTGCTGAAGGTGCAACAGTAATGTTCAAACCAAGTAATGGACAAAAAGGTCCTCAAGCTGAAGAAGTTGAAGTAGTCTAACTCAGTTTACTGAAACTCCTTATTCGCTTAAATATGACAGTATTTAAGTGGATGAGGAGTTTTTTATTTAAAATTCTGTAAAATAAATCCCCAGTCAACAAATTATCCCCTACTGCTTATCATTAACGTTTTGATTCTTTTTTCATTTTCATTCGTTATATACACTTACCCCAAAAGTTGCGAACCGTTATGAGTATTTTCGGAAATCATAATGCCGAAGTGACTGGAATAATTAATAAAATAAGTAATAATAAAATGATACACATTAATGCGTTTTTAGTGAATTAAAAACAATCAAATAAATCAGACATGAAGTAATAAGCGAATCCTAGATGGTCTTCTTGTTTAAAAAGAATCTAAGGGTATTTTAGATAAAGAATCTGGTCTAATCTATAAAGGACCTAAAATACAAGGAGTTATAACATGAGTAAAAAAATCGCAGTTATTGTTGGAAGCCTACGCAAGGAATCTTACAATAGAAAAATGGCAAAAGTACTGATTTCCCTGGCCCCTAAGTCATTAAATCTGCAAATTGTTGAAATTGGTGATTTGCCACTATACAACCAAGATCTGGATGATGAAAATAGGCCTCCTGCCCCCTGGGTTCAATTTCGTGAACAAATGAAAACATACCAAGGTGTGTTATTCGTTACTCCGGAATACAATCGCTCAGTTCCTGGCGTACTTAAAAACGCAGTTGATGTAGGCTCTCGCCCTTATGGTAAAAGTATTTGGAGCAAATTACCTGGTGCAGTAATCAGCGTTTCTCCTGGAGCTATTGGAGGATTTGGAGCAAACAATCATTTAAGACAATCATTTGTCTTCTTAGATATTCCCACCCTGCAACAACCCGAAACATATATAGGCATGGCAGCAGATTTATTTGACGAACAGGGAAACATCAAAAAAGAAGACACGCAAAAGTTCTTGCAAAAATTTATGGATGCTTATGCCGATTGGGTTGAACTAAATACTAAGGGCTAATTCTCAACAAAAACACTGTGTCGCTTATAAGCATGTTAAAGGAATCCAAAAAGGATATAGCTTTTTTGGTATGCCATCGCAACTAATTTTTTGATGTTTTGAGCCGATCAAAAGCTGGAGAGCATTATTGTTTCCATAATTGTTTTTTGAATTGCTAAAGGTCAAAAACCTCAATTTTTGACAGAAACACCTTATAAATGGTTTGAAATGTGAGAATTAAAAAGCCATAATGTATGTTATAGAACCTTGGGTTGATTGAGGTACTATTCTAAAACCATAATGTATGTTAGTAGACCTTCAATGTAATGAGGTGTTTTATGAGAAAAATATTATTGGCTTCTTGTTTCCTGTTTACTTCAACCGTTTTTGCAGATGACTGCACTTTCAATTTAACATTTAATTCGAAATGGGCTAATTTCAAAAATTGGATTATTATCATCACCGATATCTCCAATCCTGATGTTAAAGAAGTAGTAGGAGGACCGCTTCTATCTTATGGAAAATATCCGGAAAGCAACACATTAACAGTAAAAGTACCAAATTGCACGAAAAGCACGCAACTAGGCCTTTTTGCCCATGGTCCTGGGAAGTCTACCAGTACTGTCAATGAAACATCTAATAACACCAGTAATACCGGCTTTAAAGTTCAAGCCTTTGCACCCAATAGTTTCTTGGAAGGAATGTCCCGTTGCGTGGGTGATATAAGTCCGCAAGATAAAAAAAATATAGAGTTAATTGTGGGAAGTATTGGCGATCCTGGTGACTTCGCATTTACGACTAAACCTACAGGTAATGAACCTGATTCCTGGACAAAAGCTCAATTAGGTGTCGTTTGCCAAAACCCTCACGTAACTACTGTTGACTCAGATGATACTGCGGACTAGCTAGTTAGCTTAGGTGTGTTGGCATTTCATATACCCGGGAAGCCACCCAAAAGAAATGTCAACATAGCCTAATAAACTCATAATTCATTTACAGAGCGATTCTTTATTATATTAACTTAATAATTACTCCTGCTCCCATTTTTATTTTTTTCCAAGATCCATTATGATGCAAACACCAATTAACCATATGAAAAAATAGGGAATAACAGAAAAAGAATTCATATATGAAACAACTTAATTACCCTACCTTAATTGGTGTTTTCTTAATTAGCTTCTCCATATTAGTCCTGGAAATCACCTTAACAAAGATATTTTCTGTTACCTTATGGTACCACTACTCTTATTTTGTTATCTCTTTAGCGATGTTTGGTATGGGGTTTGGAGGAATGTTAGTCTATCATTTGGAAGAACAATTTAAATGCTCCATTAGGAAAAATTTATACATCCTCAGCATTATTCTTGCATTGAGTATCATCTTAAGCTTGTATGCAGTTATTGTTTATCACTTACCTAGTGCAATCAATTGGCAAAGCATAGTACAATTTACAGGTGTGTATTTATTATGCACGGCACCTTTTGTCTTCAGCAGCATGATCCTTTCTCTATTGTTTTTAAATTTACCTGATAAGGCAAACATAATTTACAGTTTCGACTTACAAGGCGCCGCAATTGGTTGCATTGCTTGTGTGTTATTGATTAGTTGTTTTACAGCACCACAAGTCTTATTAATTGCAAGCTTAACCTCTGTTATTGCCGCTATTTTATTTGAGCTACCAAAAATTCGTAGTTATTCAATAGTACTTCTGGTTGCCAGCTTTTTGCTTGTCCTCATCGGCAATTCTTTATTTAAAGTGACTCAAACTAAAAATTATTCCGAGTTACAGTACACTAATCTTTATGAAAAGTGGTCCCCACTGTCTCGCATTACTGTCTCATCTGACATATATTTTAGAGGTTTACATGATGAATCTCCATTCGGGTGGGGCCTAAGTAGCACCTATAAACCAAAACACGAATTTAAACAGTTGTGGATTCAGCAAGACGCGAGTGCGTGTACGCCAATTGTTCCCTTTCATGGTGATTACCAAGAAGTTGATTTTTTAAAATATGATATTACTTCATTACCTTATTATTTAAGAAACAATGCCGATGTATTTATCCTGGGTGTGGGTGGTGGCCGTGATGTATTAACCGCATTAGCTTTTGATAGCAAACAGATAACAGGCGTGGACATTCATCCAGTAATGGTTGATTTGATCAAAAATAAATATGCTAAATACGCTGGAAATATTTATAATAATGACAAGGTTCACGTTGCTGTTTCTGAAGGCCGCAGTTATCTCGAAGTTGAGAAAAAAACCTATGATATTATCCAAATCCCTTTAATTGATAGCTGGGCTGCAACCGTAGCAGGTGCTTTTGCTATGGCAGAAAATAGCATTTACACGGTTGAAGCATTTAAAACCTATTTAAAATTTTTAAATCCTACTGGCATATTAAGCGTTACCCGTTTCTATTTTCAACCAGACAATCAAACAATCAAAATCGTTTTGCTTGCTCGAGTTGCTCTTGAACAAAGCGGGATTACTTCTCCAGAAAAAAATATAGTCATCGTTAAAAATAAAGGAAATAATAATATCGATGTAGCAACCGTATTGGTTAAAAAAAAGCCTTTCTCTGCGCAAGAAATAAATGAGATTAAAGAAATAGCCCATAAATTAGCATTTGATATTGTTTATCTTCCTTCTGGGAATAACAATGAAACACTCTTCCAAACGGCACTAACCACTAAAAATCTTAATCAGTTCACAGAGAACTATTACTATGATATTAGGCCAACTACCGATGATAGACCATTCTTCTTTCAAATGTTCTATTTTTCCAAGGTTAAAGATCTCTTGTCAGATAAAAAAATTACCGGGCAAATATTTAACTATTATGGCGTAAGCATAGTGTTTATTTTACTCATAACTTCTACCATATTAGTTCTATTATTCTATTTTTTGCCGCTGTTATTATCCAAGACTACAACTAAGCCACCTCTCTTATGGGGATTGTATTTTTCATTATTAGGCTTAGGTTTTATGTTAATAGAAATGCCCATCCTCCAAATTGGATCAGTTTATTTAGGAGGACCAACTTATGGGTTGGCCGTAGGCTTGTTTTGTTTGCTATTTTTTGGCGGCCTAGGCAGTATTTTATTTAATTCTCCTCAGCCCGAACAGACTGATCGCGTTTTAAAAAGAGGTTTAATTATGGTGGTACTCTTGGCTATAGTTTTACCTTTCTATCTGCATTGGTTAATGGATGTTACTTTTGGGTACAACTGGTATTTAAAGTTGATGCTCATTGTCCTCATTCTTTTTCCTTTAGGACTATGCATGGGAATTGCCTTACCTTCCGGGATGCGCTTAGCCCGTTATCAAAACACGAAAAGCATTCCCTGGTTTTGGGCGTTGAATTGTGCCTTTTCAGTTTTGGGATCCATCATTGCAATGGCAATGTCTATGATATTTGGCTACAGCATCACTTTAATTTTAGCTTCAGTAATGTATTTGCTTGCCTGGATGCTCATTTTTTACAAATGAGATAACCAAATCACCCATTTATTTAGAGGCTGGCGAAAAATCAAAACTACGGTTAAAGAAATAAAGACAGCGTATCGATCCATATAATAGACAACCCCGGAACTTATTTCAGGAATAATTGGTTTTAAATGACACAGCCAACGCTTTAACGCAATACATACCGGTAAGTAGAGTAACAACACAATTTCCCCAAATAGTCGTATCTCAGGAAAATTGCCTATCATGAGTAAAGCAATAAAATAAAACAATAAAACATAGCGTAAAGGCCTGAATAGAAGAGGTATATAATCATAAAAAGCAAACCAAAATAAAGGCAGTCCTGCAAAACAAAACATAAACAATAAAATATGCTGCAAGTTTAATAACCAAAACAAATTTACCTGAAAATGGGTATAGTGACTCGATCTAAAGTACCATTCCAATAAAACTCCTGGAGTACCATGCAAAAAGGATAAGACAAGCCAACGAGCAAGAACATAAGCTACGAAAGCAAAGATCAATTGTTTATAAACCAAATGCAGATTTTTCCAATGTAGGGCTGGAATAATTAGGACCAACAGAAGACTGCTTTCACGGTTAATAGTAGCGATAAATAGTAAAGGAACAAAATAAAGCCAATTCGAACGAAGACAAAGATATAAACCCAGAGCGAGAAAAAAAAGAGTAGGTGTATCGTAATAAAAGAAGAATGTGGCAGGGCCATCAGTAGTATATCGATAATTAACCACTGTGGTTAGAGGTAATAAAAGAAGAAATAACCAGCTCAGTAATTGTGATTGCTTTAGGCTAAATTCATATTGCAATAATCTCAACAGGGCAAAATATAATAAGCTGATAAACATCCACTCAATTAAGAAAAATAATTTTTCCAGCTCAATAGGAAGAAAATAGGTCAAAAAATTAACCAACAATGGAACAAGTAGCCGTTGCCCAAAAGGCATCGGAGTTGAAAAATTAACTACCTTATCTAATTCTACCTTATAAAAAACCCCAGTCAGCTTAACATGCATGTAGGCATAACCTAGAAGTAAAACAAACGTGATAAATCGCGTTTTATACCGGAAAATGTCCTCATTCATGCTGCATTCCTTCATGCCCTGAGTATTAGTTTGAATAGTGAACTCATCATAAATATTACGCCTCTACACCTTGTGATGCACTTCGACTTATTTGACAACAATCGTCACCAATTAAGTATCTGAAATTAAAATTTTGAATTGGATAGGAGACTCATAATAAATATTAACTTATTAGCACTGGATAGAGTCAATAATATTTTTCAATTATCCTGAATTGCAAAGGATGCGTTAAACACTGCGTATCCTAAAATGGAGCAATAAAAACCGAGCTTCCATTTTAGCCGGCTCACTATCCTTATGACAGAGTTAAGTATGTTTTCAGATTCAAAAACAGTATAATTATTTCCCATATGCTGAGCCTGCACAAAGTAAAATAGGTGGAAAATAGGAACATAAAGAGGTAAATTGCACGAATTACCGCTATCAGTAAGAAATAAGAGAGAGAAATTATGCAAAATACAGAGCTCGCAGAAGATACATCCATTGTCAGTTCTTTTCCCATTGCGATCATCACCAGTGTTTTCAATCGAGACGTTACAAAAGCCTTGCAAGAAGGAGCGATATCTCAACTCCTAAAACGTGGCTTTAACGAAAAAGACATCAAGTCATTTGAGGTTCCAGGAGCGGTAGAGATTCCATTAGTTGCAAAACGTCTGGCCATGCAAAAAGCGGTACAATCAATTATTAGCTTAGGTGCAGTGATTCGTGGCGAAACCAGTCATTATGATCTGGTGTGTGATATGGTAAGCCAAGGATGCTTGCAAGTCTCATTGGAATATAATATTCCTGTTCTTTTTGGCGTACTGACCACAGATAATGAAGAACAAGCATGGGACAGATTAGGGGGAAAAGCTGGGCATAAAGGCGTAGATGTAGCCAACGCTGCTATTTCATTGCACCAAACATTAAGTCAACTGTAAAACAGGCATATAACCGATGACAAATAACTATGAGCAGTTTGAACAACGCAAACAAGATCACATCAAATTGGCCTTAATGCCTGAAAATCAAACTACAGAGCTCAGTACATTTGATGGCATCAATCTGATTCATGATGCCTTGCCGGATTTAAATTTTGATGAAATCAGCATCAAAGGTTCCCGCTTTGGCCAAGCAGTTGAAAAACCTTTTCTTATTAGCTCCATGACTGCGGGCCATCGTCGTGCGCAACATATCAATCATAACCTGATTGAGGCGTGTGCATTGAATGGTTGGGCAATGGGGGTGGGCTCTCAAAGACGCGAACTTACCGACCCTAAAGCAGCATTTGAGTGGCAAGATTTACGTCGTAACTTCCCTCAAGTTAGCTTGTACAGCAATTTAGGAATAGCACAATTAATCACGACATCACTAAGTGAGATTCAACGCTTAACAGATGCCTTGCACGCCGATGCATTAATTATCCACTGTAATCCCTTGCAAGAATGCATGCAGCCTGAAGGCACAACCACCTATAAAGGGTGCTGGCAGGCTTTGGCAGACTTGGTTAAAAAATTACCCATCCCAATCATCGTCAAAGAAACAGGATGTGGTTTTTCTCATGGAACGATGGTACGTTTAAATGAAATCGGTATTGCCGCGATTGATGTCGGCGGCCTAGGAGGAACTCACTGGGGACGAATTGAAGGGCATAGAGCAGCCCACGACCCTATTCGTCAACAGGCGGCAATTACCTTCCGCAACTGGGGAATTGATACTGTAACCTCAGTAAAACAAGCCGCAGCGCTAAATCCTTCTTTCGAAATTTGGGGTTCAGGCGGTGTCGTAAATGGTTTAAATGCCGCCAAGCTTTTTGCGCTTGGTGCAACAACCATTGGCTATGCGCGGCCCTTACTCGAAGCGGCCCTGGAGTCTTCTGAGCAGGTGAGTCTATGCATGCAAACAATTGAGTATGAGTTAAAAGTCGCTATGTTTTGTACCGGGAGCCGCATTTTAAGCGATTTGTCCCAAAAATTGGGGTGATACAAAATTATCATACTATCCCTTGTGCGATGCATACGACTCTCAACAGCTGTTTTGTGCCTCAATTTTTAGCCTTCCTTGCCGCATCGCGGTGACGTTTGGACACAGAGCATTCCACTTATGAATGAGTAATAACAATAATGAAGCTAAAATGAATTCAGCGAAGTTAATTACACCTAAATAGGGAACATTTAATTCTGTTAGAAAAAATGCCAGCAAAAAACCTTGCTGTGATAAGAAATAAATATTTAGCCCCACTTGATAATAGAAAAACTGTATAAAATACATCAGTAAACAAATAACAAAAGTACCAAAACATACTATCAGAAAGCTATCAGAATAATTTAAAAGACCTATCAAGCCAGGTAAAGAAGAAAACTTTGTTCCTGCCTTGATGTCCATATAACTCTGGGATATTTTTGAATAAAGACTGACTTCTTGTGTCGGCTTTTGAAAAATGGCCTTTTTAAACAAATCCCATCCCACATATGGATAGGCAGTTGTAGCCAAAATTCCTTCGATACCTACCCAACGGCTAATAGGTAATGACTTCAATTGTTGCAACTGGAATTTCAGATTTGATTTATTATGTACTATTAACTTTTTCAGCGTTAATCCATCAGATTTTTTCTCTGCCTTTCTTGATTTTTTATCTGTGGATGTAGTCTTGTGCGAACTATTGGGGCTATAAAAATAGTAACTTCGCAACATACTCACAGCACCTAATGAGATAATTGCGAGAACAACATAGGTGATTACTAATTTTTTATATTGAGTGACCAGAGAATAAAAACTCTCTTTGAATAAGATAAAAAAGCAAGGAATTATCCACATAATTAAAATAGAGCGGCTTAAAGTGGCCACTGAGATCAAACATGCAATAATTATTGCATAGTGCCAATTTTTATAATTCTGCGTTAAAGCATCCAAACCCATTAAATAAGCTATCAATAAGGGTAAGAAAAATATCCAGATCCACGATAACAGAAAATTAATATGGTAAGGAAAAATGACTGCAGGTGAAAGACCTATCATATAAAAATGGGTTTTGAAATTAATACAGCTGATTCCTAGACTAATAAGAAGTAATAAAAGCCAAATTTTTTTGGGGTTCTTCAGATACCACTTAGGCACTTCTACTTGGCTTTTTAATGATAGAGCGCCATTACTACTGTAAGAAAAACGACGATAGAGATAAAATAAAACATCGGCGGCTAAAATACCTAAAGCGGCATAACTTGCAACCATTAAAGCTACATCCCAATACAATCCCAAGTTATGAACATCGTTCCAATAACCGGTAGGCTCTACAAATTCCACTCCTAATACTAAATAAAACATTAATTTCAGCCAAACACCCAAAAATAACATGATTTTTAAGTAGAAAGATATATAGCTTTGCGCCAGGGATAAACTTGAAATTAATACGGTTAGCCATATTAAATCAAACACGAAATAATAGAAGTCAGACCCTTTATAATGAGCAACGCCAAATAAAGAGAAAAAAAACAAACCCATTATTAAAATAATTGAATACTTCATTGATATCAATTTGCTTTGCATTTTTTTCTCTCCATCTCACTTCGTGAAGTGCGTCAGTGAAACTAGAAAATGGCCCTTAAATGATTTTATAGTTGCCTTGCACACTCAAGCGATTTTTTTTGTCTGTGCCTCACCATGCCTGCATCTCTTCAGGCTATCCATGTAGCACTATCTACTCCTCAGTTTTCAATTTTTTTGCTAACAGCAATTTTCCTGATACCTTGATCGAATATATTTCTTATGGCCCTAAAACATCGATGCAAACTTTTATTAAAAAGTGCATTAAAAATGATGTGGTATGTGTTTATTTTTGTAAGTTTCTGGGGCGCCAGTTTCATCGCTTGGAAAAAATACTTTATTCCCAATTTATATCGCCCTGACCGCCAGTGTGTTCTTCCAGAAATTAAATACGCTTGACTTAGAATCAATGGGGCCAATTCCAGCAATCTATTATCAGTAGTATCATTTAAAATATTTGACATTAATTTTACAAACTCATTCGCACGATCCAGCGAGGTATTCGCAAAACTTGCCGATTGTTCATGTACTCGGTGGCATCCAAGAACTACGGGCAACCTTATAAAAGTTCCTAACTTTGCCAGTCTTGTATGATATTCAAAATCACCAATCAAAGAGTAATTACTATCCCAACCACCCATTTTATTAAACGCAGATTTCAGAAAAAAAGATCCTACGGCAATTGGCGTTCCACCGCGAATAAGCATTTGATAATAATCGTAATCAGGTGTCGTTAGTTTTCTTATAAACTTGGATTGATTATCAATCAAAAGATTATCACCGTAGGTTAATACAATGTTTGAATTTTTATTGAACTCAAGCACTGAAAGACTTACTGCGTTCGCCGCGAGTGTATCATCGGCACTCAAATACCCAATAATGGAACCTTTACTCATTGCCCATCCTTTATTCAAGGTTCGAGCTTGTCCCATATTTTCATGGGTTTCATAAAAAAAACGGCCTTGATATTTTTTCAAAAAATCAGCTGTTCCATCTGTAGACCCATCGTCTAATACAATCAGTTCTATATTAGGATAATCTTGAGCTAAAACACTTTCTATTGCCTCTTCAAGATAGGGGAGAGCATTGTATGCAGGTATAACTATTGAAACTAACTGTTCTGCATTATCACCCATGATTTCTCCCTACCCTTAAAATAAAACAAAGAAATACTCATCATAAACACCCAGTAAATAAAATAGGTCAGGGCAAAAGCATAAGTCACTCCCACTAATCCAAATTGTCTTAAAAATATATGGCCAAGGAGTATAAATATTAGCCCAATTATACATTCCCCGACAATGTACTCTTTCGTTTTAGATTTTGCAAGAAGCAAGTACGTATAGGTCCACCCTGCTATTTTAAAAAAATCACCAATCAATTGGTACAAAAATAAATTCTCAGCAGCAATAAATGTATCGTCATAAAATATTAAGAGGATTATTTTGCGTGAAATATAAATAACAAACAGCATGAGTGCAATTAAGGAAAACAATATCTTTTGCACTCGTCTCATTTCTTCTTTTAAAGAAGTGTTGTCTTCTAATTGCGATAATTTGGGTAAATAATAAGTAGTAAGAATCGTTGTAACAAACAATAAATAAGCATCAGATAATCTGAGCACAGATTGCCACATGCCAACGGCATCCCATCCATATAATGTATGAATATCGTTCCGAACAAATACTTGGGACAATGGAACAGTGAGCGTACTTACAATGGTCATTAACGAATAATGCAACAATTTAACCAACTGCGCTTTTTCAATGCGAAATGAAAATAAAGAGCGAAACCATTTTTCACGATAAACAAACCCATAGGCAATAAGAAAAGTAATTCCCTGAGATAAAACAAATGCTCCGAGCGCCCCTTTTAACTGATAATAGTTGGTAAAGAAAGCAATTAGAATCAAACTCACAATGCTGCTTAAAACATTAACACAAACCAATAGTTTTATTTTGCCTAACCCATTAATAATTGATGTGATGAATAGATAAATTGCAGTAAAAGCTTGTGCTATCAATAACCATTGCAGCAAATAGAGATAATCTGTTGCCCCTAAAAACATATGCGCAAGAGAAGTGCTAAAAAGAAGGGTGAGCCCGATTACCAGACAGGAACAAAAGAGCGTATAACAAAATGCTGTAGATAAGAATGAATAAAATTTTTCTGGCAAATTAGTATATTCCGCAACATATTTAATGACTCCTAATGTAACCCCGCCTCCAGCAACTACTGAAATCACATTAGCAATAGCCATAAACTGCCCCAATACACCAACCCCTTTTGGACCAGTATAAAGAGCCACTATTTTCAAGGACAAAACACCAATGAGAACTTTAATTAATGTAGAAGCACCTGATAAAATTGATGTCTGAACTAACTTACCTTTCATTTTACGATCTCTTGGAATCTATCATGCAGAATCTCCTGTCTTTCCTTTGTAAGGAAATCCTACTTTTAAACCCAGCTGTTTCCAGGGGAATTATCCAGCTTTTTTCTCCAAAACAACATCTCTTCAATAATTTCATCCCACGTTTTTAAATGGCGGGTAGAAATATTATCTTTTTTAATATGGAGCATCGTTCTTTGCAAATTTTCAACAGACAACGTCTCAAAACTCATTCCTTTTAATAACTCTCTATGAGGCCCTATGTCTGAAATATATGATTCCTCGGCAAGAAATACACCTTCTGATACGCCGTTAGAAGAGTTCTCAATGTGGGTAGTTGAAATGTAATATTTGGTCTTCAAAAGGCTATTGAGCACCTCTTCTCTTGGTACGAAGCCCTTGATGATAATATTCTTATTCGTTTTCAGACTCGCAGGAATAGACTTTTCATCACCAATGATTATCAACTTCAGTTCAGGGTTATTTTTTCTAAGGCTTTCATATACGTGGAACGAATCTTCTACCGCTTTATAGCGATAGGTGCCTATAACTGTCGCAATATTATCTCTTTCTTTTGGTTGTTCTTTTAAATTTAAAAATGATAACTCTTGATCACTCCCATTCATTGACAAAACCTTTCTTGATGAATATTTATCATCAATAAAGCTTAAAGAAAAATTTGATTCTGCAGAAATGACATCCGCATGTTCGAAATTTTTTTTAATTCGTGAACCAAGACAGGTAAATTTCAACTTGTCAGATAAAGATAAGGGAATATTACGGGTGCACAAAGGTAAAATATTGCTTAAATGAAACCAATTTATTTTTCCAAACTTATAATATATTGGAATACCATATGAATAATAAAATTCTGGCGTCCCTATGTCTTTTTGAAAATCGTTTAAATAAAAACAATCATTGAATAACCTTTGCAATTTGGATTGTTTTACAATGATGTACTGATTATTAGGAAATTGTTTTACCAAATACTGACAGAATGGATGAATAATAAAGTAAGCGCCCCCATTTTGGTTAAACCACTTTGCAAAAGCAACAAGCCTGTTGACCCCCCCACCAAGATAAGAGACCGAAAAATTAAAAAGGAACTTATTTTTTAGCATGCGCTAACCTTACTTAATAGTTGCTGTTCCAAGTATGAAAAAACCGAGATGTAATGATGTTTCCCAAGACATTTTTCCGCTAATTTAACATTGGCTATAGAAACGCTTATTTCATTGATATTATCTGCATAATCCACGTTCAATGAAATGCCTTTGCTTTGTAACGTTGCAATGAGTGTGCTTGTTGAAATACCTTGACCACTGGCAATATTTAAAACAGGAATACCCGTTACAGTTAATAATCGTTCATAAGCCCAAGCGATATCATCAACATGAATATAATCGCGTATGGCTTGTCCTTTATTAAATAATGTGATTCTTTTTTCTGAAAAGGAGGCATCGAGCACGCGAAAAATCATTGAAAATGTATCCTCTTGCCCACCGTATATATTGAAAATTCGCGCAAGGGTATATTCAATTTTATGCTTGTTACAATAAAATGAAATTAATTGTTCGCAAGCAAATTTTAAAGCACCATGCATATTCATAGGCGATGCGGGCATTGTTTCAAGGCAATTTTCATTAGAATTAGCGCCATAGACAGAACTACTGCTTGTATAAATTATTTTGTTAATTTTGGTTGCATGAGCACTAAGAATATCCAAAATAACAGCAAGATTCGCAATCGAATTCTTTACTATTGTTTCAGAATTTACTTTGAAAAGTTCTGTTGATTTTTGAAAACAATTTAAAATGACGTTACAACGATCCGTGCTGTTGATCAGATCAATTAATAATAATGGTGTCGCTACAATGTCTGCCGAAGAAAGCACCACACACTGAGTCTTGCCCAATTTTTTTAGTAACGCATTTGAAAGATTACCTCGTCCAATAAGGATTGTTTTCATTATCTTGCTCCGAAACCAGTAAATATAACTCTTATGGTTTTTAAAATAATTTGAATGTCCAATAAAAGCGATAAATTCTTCACATATTCCAGATCGTAAGATACTTTAATTTTTGTAGCATCTTCAGAATCCGCATACCCCATTTTAACTTGGGCATAACCAGTAATTCCGGGTTTAACGAGGTGTCTTACATTATAATCTGCAATAGTTTTAGTATATTTTTCAGCAAGCTGCATCGGTTCCGGCCTAGGACCAATTAAGCTCATGTTGCCTATTAATATATTTAAAAACTGAGGTAACTCATCGAGACGACGCTTGCGAATAATTTGGCCAAATTTAGTTACCCTGGGATCATTTTCTGAGGCATAAATTAGCTTTTGATTGTCATTACGCATCGTTCTAAATTTATACATTCTAAAGGCCTGATTGCCTCGCCCCATTCGGTCTTGTATAAAAAAAATAGGACGCCCCATAGTAATTAAAATAATAAAAGAAATAACGAAAAACACAGGACTTAATAGAATTAAGATGCACAAAGAAAAAACTCTTTCAAGAAATGAACGAATGAAAAGGTAAAACTTAGTGCGTCCTTTTAAGCGGTCCATATGTATAAAATCTCTTCACCTGGAAAATAGTGGGATAGGGTATACTGAGTAACTCCATAGTTCAAGTACGCATTTCCCTTAACATGCGCCTTTAGTTAATTCTGATGAGAAAAACTTTGTAATCATGCAATAAATAAAGAAATACACAATGAATTGCGCTCACTATGCCTAGAAAATTAAATAGTTTTATGTGTCCTTGATTATTATTGGCCAAAAGATAATGCTGTTGTATCTGTTTCTATTTTAATCGTTAGGGCTTGTTTTTTGCTGGTTTTATTTCTAGTATGTTGCCTGGTTAATTGAGCTCTATTTGGCTTTTTTTTATTAAATTTGGATAAGTGATTTAATGAGGATTTTATTAATTTCACAATATTTTTGGCCTGAGACATTTATTATCAATGAGTTAGTTGAAACTTTGACTCAGCAAGGCCATACAATAAAAGTATTAACGGGCAAACCCAATTATCCTAATGGAGAAATCTTTGCAGGGTATACAAAAAAAGGAATTGTTTCTGAAAGTTTTATACCCGGTGTCACCGTATTTAGAGCACCTCTCCGAAGCCGCGGTAAGGGTGGGGCAAAAAATCTTATTTTAAATTACTTGTCTTTTGTGATGAATGGATTGCGTTTTTTTCCTTCTGCGATAAAAGGCGAATCATATGATGTTGTTTTCGCTTTCGGTTTATCCCCCATCACATCCATAATTCCCGCCATTTTCCTGAAATGGCGTTTGAAGAGCCACCTTGCTGTATGGATTCAAGATTTATGGCCCGAGAGTTTAAAAGCCACCGGTTTTATTCGAAACCCATTTCTACTGTGGCTGGTTGGGCAATTGGTGCGCGCAATTTATTATTGTTCCGATACAATT
Source organism: Legionella bozemanae (assembly GCF_001648595.1). Classification (GTDB taxonomy): domain Bacteria; phylum Pseudomonadota; class Gammaproteobacteria; order Legionellales; family Legionellaceae; genus Legionella; species Legionella bozemanae. The sequence continues at coordinate 88,740 of NZ_LBAW01000010.1, forward strand.
CTAGCTCAGTCGCATGCATTCAAAGCACCTATTTCGCGCTATGCAAAAGAAAACAAAATAGTTTATTATCCTAACTCGTATAATGATTCCAATAGTGCAACAACGGATGTACCTCAAATACCAGAAAATCTGTTGAATGAATTGAACTCCAAATTTTGTGTTGTATTTGCAGGAAATTTGGGAATTGCTCAGTCCCTACCTACTTTAGTAGATGCAGCAGAGCAATTGCAAGACTTACCCGATTTTCGTTTGGTTTTTGTAGGTAGCGGCAGTATGTCTGAATGGCTCAGCCAGCAAAAAAAGGAAAAAAAGCTAGATAATATTATCATAGCAGGGAGATTTCCTGCCCTGGAAATGCCGCATATATTGAGTCGTGCAGCAGCATTGCTTGTAAGTTTAAAAAAAGATGAAATCTTTTCTTATACTATCCCAAGTAAAATTCAGGCTTATCTGGCAGCAGGAAAGCCAATTATTGCTGCTCTGGATGGGGAAGCTGCGCGTGTTGTTGAAAGAGCAGAAGCCGGTTTGACTTGTCCTTCTGAAGATTCCCAAGGGCTTGCTCAATGTATTCGGACGATTTATAAGCTGAGTCCTATAGAGCGCAATAAAATGGGAGCATCAGGGAGAGCTTATTTTCTCGAGAACTTTAACATGCCGACTCAAGCAAACAAGTTAATTGAGATTTTAAATGAGAGGATAAAATCAGCAAAATGATGAACAAAAAGATTTTAGTTTTAGGCAGTACAGGAATGCTGGGAAATGCTGTATTTAGATTTTTAAGTACTAATCAACAGTTTCAGGTATTCGCAACAATGCGTCATACTCAAGATAAACGATTTTTTGAAACCGAATTACACGATCACATAATAACTAATGTGGATGTGCTTAATAATGATGCATTGATGGATGTATTTGCGGAAGTTAATCCTGATATTGTCATTAATTGCATTGGCTTAATTAAACAACACGCCATTGCAAAAGATCCTTTAATAACGCTGCCTATTAATGCGATATTGCCGCATCGTCTTGTTAAATTATGCACTTTATCCGCTGCGCGTTTAATCCATATAAGTACTGATTGTGTTTTCTCTGGACGAAAGGGAATGTATAAAGAAACCGATTTGTCTGATGCTGAAGATTTATATGGAAAATCTAAATTTATAGGCGAGTTAAATGATTTGACGAATGCCGTGACTCTTAGAACATCAATAATTGGCCATGAATTAAATAGTAATTACGCATTAATTGATTGGTTTTTATCACAACAAGGAAGTATTAAAGGATATAAAAAGGCAATTTTTTCCGGTTTACCAACAATCGAGTTAGCTCGAGTAATTGCCGAGTTTGTTATTCCTAATGATAACCTTTCAGGTTTATACCATGTATCAGCAGATCCAATTGACAAATTTAGCTTACTTAAATTGGTAGCAGAGACCTATGGCAAAGTAATTGATATCATTCCTGATGAGCAGTTATGTATTGATCGCTCACTTGATTCAACGCGCTTTAAAGAGGCAAGCGGCTATATTCCTCCTTCTTGGCCGGATTTAATTTTGAAAATGAAGGCTTTTAACCGTTTCAATTTGGATACCAAATCTCATGTTTGACAATAAAATATTAATGATTACCGGGGGAACAGGTTCGTTTGGGCATACAGTGCTAAAACGTTTCCTGGATACTAATGTAAAAGAAATTCGCGTTTTTAGCCGCGATGAAAAAAAACAAGAAGATATGCGTATTGCTTTAGCCAACGATAAAGTCAAATTTTATCTTGGTGATGTACGCGATTACGAAAGTTTACAACATGCGACAGCAGGAGTAGATTATATATTTCATGCCGCAGCATTAAAACAGGTTCCTTCTTGTGAATTTTACCCCATGGAAGCAGTTAAAACGAATGTCATTGGCACCGAGAATGTTCTAAATTCAGCGATTGCAAATGGGATAAAACGCGTGGTAGTTTTGAGCACAGATAAAGCAGTATATCCAATTAATGCAATGGGAATGTCTAAGGCAATTGCAGAAAAAATTATGATTGCGAAATCGCGAATGATACCTGACTCAGGCCCACTCATTTGTGCTACCCGCTATGGTAATGTTATGGCGTCCCGAGGCTCTGTCATTCCTCTTTTTATTAATCAGATAAAATCCAGAGAACCGTTAACCATCACCGATGCAAATATGACGCGTTTTCTGATGTCACTCGAAGACTCTGTAGATTTAGTATTGTATGCCTTTCAATATGCGCAACAAGGCGATATTTTTGTACAAAAATCACCCGCTTCCACAATTGGCGATCTTGCTCAGGCTTTAAAAGAATTATTTAATTACGATAAGCCAATAAAGATTATTGGTACACGTCATGGTGAAAAACTTTATGAATCATTAGTGTCACGCGAAGAAATGGCCAAAGCAGAAGATTTGCAGCGCTATTATCGCATCCCTGCTGATAATCGCGATTTGAATTACAAAAAATACTTTGTTGAAGGTGAAGAGCATATTTCTGAGTCAGATGATTACACGTCTCATAATACTGAGAGACTGGATGTAGCAGGTATAAAGAAACTGCTTTTACAACTAGATTATGTTAGGAATGAACTCCAATGATAAAGGTAATGAGTATAGTAGGTACAAGACCTGAATTAATCAAAATGAGCCGGGTTATTGCAGAATTAGACAATCAAGTTCATCATGTGTTAGTTCACTCAGGCCAGAATTATGATTATGAATTAAATCAAATATTTTTTGATGATCTTGAAATACGTAAGCCAGATTATTTCCTTGGCGTTACTGGTGAAACTGCAGCAAAAGCAATTGCTGATGTAATATCCAAAGCAGATGATGTGTTAGCAGCGGAAAATCCAGATGCTGTATTGTTTTATGGGGACACCAATACCTGCTTGGCAGTAATTGCTGCCAAACGAAAAAAAATACCCGTCTTTCATATGGAAGCAGGTAATCGTTGTTTTGATCAGCGAGTTCCCGAGGAATTAAATCGAAAAGTTCTTGACCATTTAAGTGATATAAATATGGTCTTGACCGAACATGCTCGTCGTTATCTGATTTCCGAAGGCATCAGGCCAGAAACCATCATTAAAACAGGCTCTCATATGCAAGAAGTATTAGAGCATTATAAGCCCAAAATTCTGGCTTCTGATGTTTTGGTTCGTGAGCATTTAACAGAAAATAAATATTTTATTGTGAGCGCACACCGAGAAGAAAATGTTGATACTCCTGAAAACTTACATGATCTTCTTGAAACCCTAAGAGCACTTGCTGAAACCTATAGATACCCAATTATTGTTTCTACCCATCCGCGCACACAGAAACGCTTAGAAGCTTTTAGTGACTATAAGGATCATGAATTAATTCGTTTTGTTAAACCCTTTGGCTTTCTTGATTACATTAAGCTACAAATGAATGCTTTTTGTATCCTTTCAGATAGCGGTACAATTACTGAGGAATCCTCCATCTTGAATTTACCCGCCGTAATGATTCGTTATGCGCATGAACGACCCGAAGGAATGGATGTTGGTACATTGATTATGAGTGGATTAAAAAAAGACAAGGTCTTAGATGCAGTACATGTCGTCACCAGTCAAAGTGATTCCACACAGCGCATCATACCTGTAGTTTCTGATTATCAGGATAGAGGAGCGGTATCAAAGCAGGTAGTCAGGATTGTTCTGAGCTATATTGATTACATCAATCGTACCGTATGGTCTAAATATTAGGAGCTATGCTGTATACATCAAAAAATAAAATTAAAGATTTATAATGGGTTTGATGTTACTATTGCGTTATTTTATTAAGATTTATTAAAGGTGCATAGTATGCAATTTATTTTAGCATTCTCATTTTTCATCTGGTTTACTGATGCCTATGCATATTTAGATCCAGGGACAGGTAGTTTATTTATTCAGTCAACTATCGCTGCGATTGCTGGCGGGATTTTTATACTAAAAACATATTGGCATAAGCTGAAGGCAAAGTTATTTTCAAAAAGGGAAAAAGCTAAAGATGCAAACGATGGTGAATAATTGCAGTGCGCAGGTTTATAAAAAAAATGCCCATAAATCATCCTTTCGCGATCCTGGCAATCAGGTTTATAAAATAAACCATGAGATTTATCGCCAAATTAATCAGTCAGGGTACTCTGATTACCAACAATTAATGCAATCAGGACTTTATGATAAACTTCAGTCATTGAACTATCTTATCCCCCACCGTGAAGTTTCAATTGATTTTGCATTAGATGAGCGCGCATTAGTTGTTCTAAAACCAGATAAAGTTGCATTCATTTCTTATTGTTATGAATGGTCTTTTTCACAGTTTAAAGATACTGCATTGTTGACGCTTGCAGTTGCAAAACTTGCCATTCAATATGGGATGATTCTAAAGGATGCGAGTGCTTATAATATTCAGTTTCATCAGGGTAAGCCTATTTTCATTGATACAGGCTCTTTTACAATCTATGAGGAAGGAACACCTTGGAGCGCCTACAACCAATTTTGTAAGCATTTTTTAGCTCCCTTGCTGCTCATGGCAAAAGTAGATATTCGCCTTGGTATCTCGATGAAACAGTATATTGATGGCATACCACTTGATTTTGCTAGCCAGATGTTGCCTTTTAAAAGTAAATTGTCTCCTTCTATATTTGCTCATATCCATGCGCATGCAAAATTACAGCAGAAATATGGCGATATCAATACTGTTAAAATTAACAAACGTAAAATAACTAAATTAGGTCTCTTAGGATTATTAGACAATCTGAACTCATTAATAAAAAAATTAGAATGGTCCCCTATTAAAACAGAATGGGGAGACTACTATAATCAGACGAATTATTCTGATGCTGCAACGAAGCACAAGGCTGAAATTATCAAACAGTTTATTGCGGAAACTCAGGCAAAATTAGTTTGGGATATGGGCGGCAATAATGGTTTTTACAGCCGAATCATCTCGAGTCTTGGAGCCCAAGCTATATGTTTCGATATCGACCCTGTAGCAGTGGAAACGAATTATCAAAAAGTAAAAAAAGATAAAAGCGGACTTATCTTACCTCTCCTGCAAGATTTAACCAACCCAAGCCCTGCATTAGGCTGGGAACAAAATGAGCGCTGTGGTTTACAAGAAAGGGCAAATGCTGATTTAGTGATGGCATTGGCTCTGATACATCACCTGGCAATATCCAATAATGTTCCTTTAGAGCGTATTGCAGAATATTTTTCTAATTTAGGTGAATATTTAATTATTGAGTTTGTCCCTAAAGAAGATTCGCAAGTACATCGTCTTTTAGCGAGTAGAGAAGACATTTTTCCACAATATGAGATGAGCTCGTTTAAAAAATATTTTTCCCGCTATTACCATATCTTGGAAGAATGTCCTGTTTTAGAAACTTGCCGAACAATTTTTTTAATGAAAAAGATAAAATAAGTAACTCACGAGACTATTGCGAGAATGTAGCCACAGTTATCTATTTAAATCTGAAAAGGGCTGTCACAGCTTATTTACTACCTTTAAGAAAAGTGCCTTTAAGATATGAATAAGTAATGGCTTATTTTTCTGAGCATAGATCTATTGTCTTTGCATAGAATATGATCTTTTAACTTTCTTTAAAGCAACGTTGAATTGCTTAAAAAATGCTCCCTGCATCCCTGGCAGTTCAATAAACTTATACGTACATGAGGCGATAGGAATAAGAAGCCCTATTATTAGAAAACTTACTAAAAATTTAACGATAAGATCAGAATATAAGATATTAGGATACACTGCATTATTAACCAGTTTTAATACTAAATATTGCATTAAATAAATACTATAGCTAATTTGTCCTAGAGCTACTAAGGGCTTGGATTGTAGTAGTTTGGGCTTTCCTAAAACAATACAAATAAAGAGGGAACTTGTTAAAAGGAAATGCTTGTAATTATAAACTTCCGGAGTAAAAATTGAGCCTATTAACAGCGGCAATGAAAACCAAGAGAAAAATCTTGATAATCGGATGTTAACAGAGAAATTAGGAAAATAATGTACTATTAAAGCAGCGATACTACCTCCCATAAAAAACGGCCAAACAACTTTAGAAGAACTGTAAATGTAAAAATCACGCACAGCCAAAATAATTACAATAATTAATATGGCAATTCTTTTATTAGTCGAATATAAAGATATATAGTATAAGACAGGTAAAACTAAATAAAATCTCCACTCATAGCTTAATGACCATGCAATACCAATTAACTCCATTGCATTATATTTTTGAAAAACGAGGAGATCATAATTAGGTAAGTATAAATCGGTATTATGACCAATGAAACCGAAACTTAGGACATTAATACATCGTATAAAAGTATCCCAGATAAATACAGGAGTTCCCATATAATGCAAACTTAATAAAATGGTGCATAGGGATAAGAAGATATAAAGAGGCACAATTCTAAGAATACGTTTTTTATAAAAATCTGTGGGATTAATTCCGCTTTGAAGCGCCTTTTTAGTAAATAAATAGGCAGTCAGAGCAAAAAATATTTGAACACCAAGTCCTCCTATTCGGTTGCCTGTGAGAGGAATGCCAGGAATTTGCAAGTAAGATAATAAAAATTGATTGACATGACAGGCCACTACAGCCAAAGCAGCCAATCCTCTTAATCCCTCCAGCGCTTGTTCATTATTGCGACCCGTATCAACAATATGAAATAAAGATCTCCAAGGAAGTACGCTAAGGAATGCAATAAGAAAAAAAATCATAAAAAAGAATACTTGGACTATGACGTGAAACATAACTTATCCAATAAATTGTAAGACATTATAATATCCGTAGTCACCGCCACTATTTATATAAATCTGGTGTCAAATTACAGAAAATAAATTTGTACATAATTAAAAGGGCCTTCTATTATGCATGGGTTGGCCTTATTTTACTATAAGCTTGAGTAGACAAAGTATGCTAATTAATTTTGCAATGGGGGCAAATGGGGTCAACAGTCTCAGCAAAGCAAGTTCATATTTCACACAACACAGTTGTTACCGAATATGTTAAGATACCCCCTCGTTTTTAATTTGCTGTTTAAATTAAGTGCATTATTTTTTTGGCCGAAATAGGACAAGGCTGGAACATAGAAATGAAACACTTTTATCCTAATGAGAAAAATAAATGTTAGACACCTTATATAAAAACTGGCGCTATTTATTCATAACTGCTTTCTTTTTAACAGCATTACTTACCGCATTTTTAGCGGATAATAGTATAAATATACTAAGCCCCGAAGCATTATTTAGTTATCTCATATTAATGCTATTAAGCCTTATACCTGGATGCATCATGGTTTTTGCTAGTGTGCACATCCGAATTTTAACCGCAACGTTTCTAGTACTTTTGTTTATAATAAGTCAAATAAAAAGTTTTCCTGTTTTACCTTATGGATTAAAATACCGTTATGTAATACTTTTGGCTGCAATTTTTATTGCATGCATTTTCTATTACTTACGTCATTATTTAGACAAACTATTGTTTGTCTTTTTTGGAACACTATGGGTAGGAAGCTTTTTCATTTCCAAACATCCTTTATTAACAGTACAAAATTTTAATCAAACAAAAAATCATACAAATTTGAATCTTCCTCCTTATATTGAAGTTGTTTTAGATGAGCATATTGGCCTGGAGGGAATATCTCCCAAAGACGATCAGAATAATCTTGCTTCTGTGTTAAAGGATAAATACATCAATCTAGGTTTTAGAGTGTATGGTAAAGCTTATAGCCGAGACTTTCGCTCTCTCGCTTCGTTTGCAAGTTTTTTAAACTTCAAACCTATTGATAACTTAAAAGATTATATTTTACATAACTATGAAGAAGATAGACATATTCTTACCCAAAATGCGCTTTTTGAAACTCTTTCAAACAAGGGATATGATATCAACATTATACAAAGCTCCTACTTAGATCTGTGTGCAAAAAATAAAAACTTTAATTTGGTGAAATGTATAACTTATAAACATACTGCTCCTGTACCTGTAAATCCTGTGCTTAGCTCTAGCACAAAGTCTATTGCAATATTGGAACAAGTATTTTCTAAATTACGATTTAATTTTTCCAAAATTAAGAAAAGTAAAATCTGGTCTATGCTTCATTTACCTCAATCGGAAAATCAAAGTATATTGACTCCATCTACAGCCACTTACCAAGCGTTTAACGAGGTTGAGAAATTAGCAAAAACGGTACAAGTCAATAATGCCTATTTTATTCACTTACTCTTGCCACATGCTCCTTATGTATTTAATAAAAATTGTGAATATATTGGTGAAAGTCAAAACAAGACTAAGGCATATTTTGAGCAACTGGAGTGCACACACAAATTAATTGGCGCATTTTTAAAGACATTGGAGACAAATCAAAATACTAAAAATAGTATTATTGTCATCCACGGAGATCATGGTTCTAGAATAGAAGAACCGGACATCAGGTTAAACTATAAATTCACACCTGAGAATATTATCAAGAATTATAGTGCTTTTTTTGTGGTAAAAAACTCTTTTAATGAGCCAGGTTATGATCTGGCAGCTTTACCATTAGATTTTTTATTAAAAAACATTTTTACTAAAATAGAACGACCAACTCCTGATAGCATAAAAAAGACTATATATTTGCGCAGTGGAAAAGATTTTGATCTAGGAAAAAGAATAATGCCTAATTTTTCAAATGGAATTGTTTTGACTCAAAGTATAAAGAAAGCGTAGCGTCCTATACATTATATTGTTGAGCGCATTAAATTGATTGAATGAGAGTGCCATTAAATAAAAAAGCCAAAAGAATATGGGCAAAAGTTTAAATCATCGACTTATAAGCGTAACTAAATGTTTCGTGTCACAATATTTAAACATGCTTACTGCCCCTGCAACCGCAAAAAGTATTGGAATAAAAAAGCTAAAATTGATCCCAGTAAATTCAATGATTAAAACTATTGCTGTGATGGGCATTTTTTGAGCGGCAGCAAGAAATGCTGCTCCTCCAATAACAGCAAAAGCCGATATAGATATAGGAACACCTGGCAGCAAATAACTCCAAAGAATGCCTAAAACGACAGCCATTAAAGCGCCGTTTGCCAGAGAAGGAGTCAAAAGCCCTCCAGAAGCACCAGCTTGTACACTGGTACAGACAATTAAAATTCTAAGTATTAGGACAGCTACGGCAATTCCAAGTCCTAATATATTCCCATCAAATCCTAATTGCGCTGCAGAGCGCCCATTTCCTATTATCTCCGGGAAATAGATAGCTAATAAACCGATAATGAAAAAATTAAATAAACACGATACAATTATTTTCCAATTTCGCGGCGCTCGGCTTTGAGCTCTATTCGTAATCACTTTAAACCAATAAGCAGAAAAACCAAAAATGGGACCAGAAAGAATAGCCCAAATGACTATAGAGGGATCGAGTCTTAAATTAGGGATATGATATAATGATTGATTACCAAGGCCAATCCAGGAGATAACCACTGCTATAGCGGAAGTAGTAATCGCAGGGATTACTGCAAACCAGTGAAAAGAGCTTAAGAGAACTTCTAAAGTAAACATAGCACCACCAAAAGGAACATTATAGACTGCAGCCAATCCTGCTCCAGCAGCACACGCTACAAGTATTTGACTCTCTTTAGGATGCAGCTTCATTTTATTAGTCAACCAACATGCAAAAGTAGCGCCAAACTCACGAGGAGCGACTTCTCGTCCCATAGGAGAACCCAAGGCAACAGTAATAATTTGGAGTAGTACATGAACTAAAGTAGTTTTTATTGGCATGTACGGCCTGGGTGATTTAATTGCATTAGCAATACTAACTAAAGGACTACCATAACGAAAAACCGCCCACCAACCAAAACCGGCAATGAGGCCGCACAAAAGAAGAGCTACTACTCTTCTTGGTGCAGTCGAACCAGTGACAACTTCAAGAAAATGCTCGTCTGCCAGAATAGGAAATACTGTATGTTCATAGGCTAAGTGCTGAATAAAATGCAACAATATGGCTAAAAACATCCCTCCAAAACCAGAAACAATCCCAATAAAAATTGTGGCAATAAAAAGAAGATGCCATCGGGATGTTAAATGTTTGGTCATGAACTACTCCTTAAGTTATCTATTCATCACAAATTCAAAATCCTGGTGAAAAAACAGATTTGAGCTCAGGTTAGGTGAAAAATATGCTGAAAAAGCGCAGCATAGATGGCTATGTGAGCAATTTTCAGCATATTTTTCGCTCAAGATGAGCCGAATATGGCTTTTCGGTGAACTGTGCTGAATAGTTACCTCCTTAATTCATAACGGGATCTGATCGTTTAACTTTCCTGCAACTTGCAATTGATGAGCAACAATACGCGTTAGATAGTCAAATTCAATATTAACCTTTTGTCCAGGTTTTAAAAAGTTCAGGGTAGTATTCAGTAATGTGTGTGGAACAAGCATTAATTTAATGCTTTGATTCACAACTGAATTAATCGTTAAGCTGACCCCTTCAACAGTAATACTACCTTTAGGTATTAAATACAATATCGCGTTTGCATCAAAGCCGCTTAACTCAACTTCAACAAATTCATTAATGTGGTTTATGGAATGAATTTGTGCAATCGCATCGACATGCCCGCTTACGTAATGACCACCAAAACGCGTCGATGCAAGCATGGCCCGTTCTAAATTCACTTCATCACCGGCTCTTAGCTCTCCCAAAGTAGTCCTACTCAATGTTTCAGGAGAAACATCAAAACCCAATTTTGTGTCTTCAGAAGGCAATAAAGTTAAACATACTCCGTTTACAGCAATACTTTCACCTATTTGTAATTGTTCAAAAGCAGATGAAATAACTAACCGATGCGCACCATCATGGTTACTATTGCTAATCACGGTGCCTTTTTTTTCAATAATTCCGGTAAACATGCTTTCTCTTATTCCTGACTCAAATGTGTTCGTCTCTCATGCATGGTTTCCACACTATTAATCACTGTTTGCCGACAAATTTCTTGCATGACAGGAATCTCTTTCAGAGGGGTACCTTCATGAATGGTATAAGCAATTAGAAAACTATCGCGCCACATTTTCTCATTTCGTTTTTCCTTGGCTTTCATCCATAGAGAAACCCATAAGAAATGAAATTGCCATTTATCACGATGCAATTCCATTTCTTCGGAAAATACAGCGTCCATGGCGTCTTCCATACGACAGACTCTAATCCCGTCGACAAAACTGCTGTTATGGTTGACTATCTTATCAATTAAAGGATTCTCCAAATACCAGGATTCAGTAAATGATTTGGTTTTGAGCCAAGATTTTGAACGGCGCAAGGATTCAGAAATCGCTTCTTGCGTAAATGGGGTAACTTGTATGCTTAGTTGTTCAAAGAGATAATCGATATCCAGCTTTATAGGTCGCAAACGTACGCCCAGTAGCTCCTGGATTTCTAAAAACTGGACATTAGGAATCTCACCCTTCTCTATGGTAACCGCCAAGAAATGTTCTACCATCATCGTAAAATAAGATAGACTCACCTCACGCAAGGTCACATTTTCATCAAAAGCCTGAGTATAATAATTCTTCACATCCTTTGCTGAAACTGAAGGAGTTATCCATGCATCTTTAAGACCTAACTCATACTTTAATAACAAACCACAAAGTCTATTTTTCCTGTGTTTACGCACATGAAGAAAAATGCCTTGCGAGCCCGTACCATCTACTTCTGTCGCGCGAATGGTTGCTTTAGCTGCTTCAGGTTCTGGCGCAAACACAACGCCTCGCTTGCGTTGAATTTTTATCCATGAATCAAACAATTCATGATAATGCTTTGGATACCAATATTTGATTGTCTGCAACCGTGAAAGGGATATAGAAGAAAGCGTCACTAAACTTATAATTTGATCCAACGTGTGAACAGCAACTTCGCGAACCTCTGCTTTGGGATGCAATAAAATAAGTAAGGCGATATCAGCACCTTCTTCAATGTTGTACAAATCAGCCATTAGATCGACAAAAAAATCCGCCGGCATGGCATAACTTTGAGCGAAAAAGTTTTCGGCGATTTCAAAAACATTAAGATCAGATAATTCATGAATTAAATCACGAATCGCATCTAAATGTGAGACAGGTTCGCCTTCAGGAAGCAGCTCCTCTTCATCGCTGGCAAGTTCGTAATAGGCATTTTTTAGATCTTCGGTCAATTCGACATGTGATTCATAAAAGGAATTTAATACAGGCAGCCAAAAACTCAGTGTATGTTTGCGCAAGTTGATCATTGCGGCTAAGTGATCCATCAATTGGACTAATGTTTTTGCAGTAATTTTATTGTTGGATTCTGCCGCACCTTGCAATTGAGCAACACAAATATCTAAAGCAAAAACACAAGCAGAATAAACTGAAAGACCTTCATCCAGATTTTCTTCTAAGTTATTGATGATATCAATTAATTTAAAAGCAAGTTCAGGTTGTTGGAAAAATAAAGTATATAACTGGGGATCTGGCTCCGCATTTTGTTCAATCAGGGTAGCCATTTCAGTAAGTAAGCGGTACAGCTCTGACGAATTACTGGTCATATTTTTTTAGGCACCTGTCTTGGCCTGCGTTCTTCATCAATGGCAACAAAAACAAAAACGCCTTCAGTAACTTGATACGCGTCATTTTGAGTAGCAGGATGCGCCCATACTTCAACACTGAATGTCATAGAGGTGTTACCTTGTTTTAGTAAGGTGACATAACAACTAACAAGATCACCTACATGGACTGCTTTTAAAAAACTCATGGAGTGTATGGCCACTGTGGCTACTCGTCCCATTGCTAATCTTTTTGCCAATATTCCTGTGGCCAAATCCATTTGCGACACGATCCATCCACCAAATATATCACCATTGGCATTGGTATCTGCCGGCATTGCTAAAGTCTGGATAGCAAGCTCTCCCTTTGGAGTATTGCTCATGATTCACCATCGTATTTTAGTCTTTGTTCTCTATGTAGCCTGGGTACAGCAAAGCGGAACCCGGGGATTGAGAAATTTATTCATATCCGGAAACCCGGGTTCCGCTTTGCTGCACCCAGGCTACAATACTCAATGCTATGTTAAAAATTTTTAATTACGCTTTAACTTAGCTAATGCATCTGCCATTGCTGTATTAAATACCGTTTTTTTAACCGGCTCCACTTTTTTAGCCTCAGGTTTTTTCCTATGCTCCGTTTTTTTAACCTGAGGAGGCTTTTTCATTTCAGATGTTTTTGCTGGTTTTTTTATTGGTTGACTCACAGGTTCGTCTTCTAATTTCATGCTTAAACCAATGCGCTTTCTTTCCTTATCCACCTCAATAACCTTGACCGTCACAATGTCACCGGCTTTTACTATCGTACGTGGATCAGAAATAAATTTGTTCGTCATTGCTGAAATATGAACCAGCCCATCCTGATGCACCCCAATATCCACAAAAGCACCAAAATTAGTCACATTACTGACAACACCTTCAAGGATCATTCCTTCATGTAAATGTTCGATGTCTTCAACACCTTCTTTAAACTGTGCTGTTTTGAACTCTGGCCTAGGATCACGGCCTGGTTTTTCCAATTCACGCAACACATCTCTTATAGTAGGCAAACCAAATTGATCATCAATAAAGGCTTCTGCATTCACACTATGTAATATTTCTTTATTGCCGATCAGGTTCTTAATATCAATTTTCTTGTCTGCAATAATTTTTTCCACTAAAGGATAAGCTTCCGGATGAACACAAGATGCATCCAGTGGATTGTCTCCATTCATAATACGTAAAAAACCTGCTGCTTGTTGAAACGCTTTTTCACCCATACGATTTACGTTTTTTAATTCCATCCGGTTTTTAAACGCACCATGCTCATCGCGATAAAGCACAATATTTTTGGCCAGAGCTTCATTAAGACCAGAAATATGTGATAACAACGCGGCTGAAGCGGTATTGACATCAACACCTACAGCGTTCACGCAATCTTCTACAACGCCATCAAGACAACGAGCTAAGCGAGCTTGATTCACATCATGCTGGTATTGTCCTACCCCGATGGATTTGGCTTCGATTTTGACTAATTCGGCAAGCGGATCTTGAAGACGACGGGCGATAGAAACAGCTCCCCTTAAAGTGACGTCCAAATCAGGGAATTCCTGAGAGGCAATTTCTGAAGCGGAATAAACCGATGCACCTGCTTCACTTACAATAACTTTTGTCAGTTTTAAATCAGGATACATTTTTATCAAATCAGTAACCAAGCGCTCTGTTTCACGAGAACCTGTTCCATTACCAATACTGATTAAATTGACCTGATATTTTGCTGCCAATTTAGCCAAATCAGTAATTGCTTGATGCCATTCATTTTGTGGAGCCAGTGGGAAAATAACAGTGTAATCCAGCAACTTGCCTGTTGCATCAACCACCACCACTTTAACTCCGGTTCTAATTCCAGGATCAAGTCCAATAGTAATTTGTGGGCCTGCAGGTGCGGCCAGTAATAAGTCGCGTAAATTTCTGGAAAATACTTTTATTGCTTCTTCGTCGGCCATTTCGCGTAAGCGAGTCAGTAACTCCAGCTCCAACTTAGTAAATAATTTTATTTTCCAGGTCAGACGTATTGTTTCAAGTAACCAGCTGTCTGCTTTTCTTTGCTTATCCACAATATTGAAATGAGCAGCTAATTTATTTTCACCATAGGATAAATCATGCTCAGGTAAAGTAAGGCTCACTTGCAAAACACTTTCTCGCCGTCCACGGAACAAAGCCAAAGCACGATGTGAAGGAATTTTCTTAATTGCTTCAGAATAATCAAAGTAATCGGAAAACTTATTCACGGCTTCTTTTTTCTTGGAGCTGCCTGTTGATTTGACAATACCATGCTGCCACAAATATTCCCGTAGTTCATTAATCAAATCCGCATCCTCAGCAAAATGCTCCATTAATATATGGCGCGCACCTTCTAAGGCTGCTTTTGCATCCTCAATACCGGCCTCAGGATTAATAAATTGCACCGCTTGTTCTTCAGGATCCAGCTCAGGGTTGTTCCATAAAGCCTGCGCTAATGGATCTAAGCCTGCTTCTATGGCAATTTGCGCCTTTGTACGACGCTTTGGTCTGAAGGGCAAATATAAATCCTCAAGACGAGTTTTGGTGTCTGCTGCTAAAATACTCTTTTCAAGTTCTGGAGTTAGTTTCTCTTGCTCTCGGATAGACTGCAAAACTACAGCGCGACGTTCATCCAGTTCACGCAAATAAAGCACGCGCTCATCAATAAAACGTAATTTTATATCATCTAGTCCTTCAGTAGCTTCCTTGCGGTAACGAGCAATGAAAGGAATTGTTGCCCCTTCATTGAGCAGACGAATGGCTGCTTCTACCTGCGCTGGTTTAACTTTAATCTCTTGCGCAATAATTGCAGCTAATCTCAACATCTCTTGAGTCATTTACATCCCCGTAAAACATAAATATATAACAATGGATTACCTCATCCCTAAACCTTACTGGAATTGAACCCTGGGTGAAGGCATTGCCGTAGCCCAGGAATAGAGCATATCGTTGAACCCGTGGATGCTTCTTCCCAGGGTTACACATTTTTATACTGAAATCGCTCCACTTCTGTATCAGATGAAGGGTGAGTCGTTAAAAAAATCGCCACATTATTACTCAACAGTCACTGATTTTGCAAGATTACGTGGCTGATCAACATCTGTACCTTTTACAACCGCAACATGATAAGCCAGTAATTGTAAAGGAATCGTGTAAATGATTGGAGCAACCCATAAACCACAGTAAGGGACCTTAATCAAACGTGCCCCATTTGCACGCCAACTTTGGGTATCGTCAACAAAAACAAATAACTGCCCCCCTCGTGCACTGACTTCATGTAAATTAGATTTTAATTTATCCAATAACTCATCGTTAGGAGCAACAGCAACAACAGGCATATTTTCATCAACCAAGGCCAAAGGACCATGTTTCAGCTCCCCAGAAGGATATGCTTCAGCATGAATATAGGAAATTTCCTTTAATTTCAAAGCACCTTCTAGAGCCACCGGGTATTGTACGCCGCGCCCTAAAAATAAAGCATGTGCTTTATTAACAAAAAGGGATGCAAGGTCTTCGATTTCCTCGTTCATCTTTAATGCGCGTTCACAGCATGCAGGAAGCTCTTGTAATTGCTTTAACACTTCATTTGCCCGATTATCATGGCAAAGCGCTGCAGCTAACATTAAAAAAGCAGCCAGTTGCGTAGTAAATGCCTTAGTAGATGCCACGCCAATTTCTACGCCAGCACGTGTTAAAAAGACACAATCCGCTTCTCTGACCAAAGTACTTGTTGCCACATTACAAATAGCCAAACTAGCCAAATACTCCATATCTTTTGCTTTTTGCAAGGCAGCAAGAGTATCTGCGGTCTCACCTGATTGGGAAACGGTGATAAATAAAGTATCTTTGGGTACAACTACATCGCGATAACGATACTCACTCGCAATTTCAACCTGCGTCGGCAATCCAGCCAATGATTCTAGCCAATATTTAGCAATCATTCCGGCGTGATAACTGGTGCCGCAAGCAACAATGTGAATTTGCTTTACCAAAGGAAATATTTGAGAGGCACGCTCTCCAAAACTGGATTTAAGTACCTCAAGGCTATTCACACGACCTTCCAAGGTATCAGTCAGCACTTTAGATTGTTCAAACACTTCCTTGAGCATGAAATGTCGATAAGGGCCTTTACTCACGGTTTCAGCATCGCTCGTTAAAGGATGAAGCGGGCGCTCAACAAATGATTTGGATGAATCATAAATTGCTACACTTTTTGAGGTAATACAAGCGCTGTCACCCTCTTCTAAATAAATCACTGATTGTGCAAAAGATTTTAATGCCAATCCATCAGAAGCGATAAAATTCTCGCCTATACCCAAGCCTAGAACTAAAGGACTACCTTTACGAACAGCAACAAGTTCCATTGGTCTTTGTTGATGGATAACGCCTAAAGCAAACGCACCATCCATTTTTGCAGCTGCGGTTTGTACTGCTTCAAGCAAGTTTTCACTCTGAAGATAATAGTAATGAATTAAATGGGCAGCTACTTCAGTATCTGTTTCAGAGGTAAATTGATACCCTTGCATTACTAACTCATGGCGCAAAGTATCATGATTTTCAATAATCCCATTATGCACCAATGCAATTTGCCCATGGGATATGTGCGGATGTGCATTTTGTTCTGAAGGCCTACCGTGCGTTGCCCATCTGGTATGCGCAATGCCTGTATTTCCAGCAATAGCTGTTTCTTGCATAGCATCCGCTAAATTTTGTACCTTCCCCTGAATTCGCACACGTTGTAACAGTTCGTCATTATCGATTACGGCAATACCAGCAGAATCATAACCTCTATATTCCAAACGACGTAACCCTTCCAGTAAAATTTTACTGATATCCCTTTCAGACACAGCTCCAATAATCCCACACATACTATGCTCCTCGTTTCAACAACCGCATATGAACGATATATCAATAAAAAAAGGGCAATTATGCCATAAACATTTATAAATCACTAACATGTTCCGTATCGTGAGCTAAGAGGATGATACCGCAAATTGTTCCTCTAAAATTAAATGCCAAGAGAAAGGTGCAGATATAATTGAGAGTTCTGCAAAAAGAAAACCCGGGCTACGGCAGCGCTTTCACCCAGGCGATACTGGAAAAACTCTTAGCTACTCACAATTCTATTTACTCTATAGGATTTTGACACGTTACATCATATCCATGATATTTCATAGCCTTGCATACTTCAAAAGCAAGCAATCCATGGGCACGTGTACTTGGATGAATTTCATCCCAGAATAAATAACTCTCCGGAGTATCACATACTTGATAGTTCTTGTCTCCTGCAGCAAAGCTTGCATCCCTATATTGAAGCACTTGTGCATAACGTAATACGTAGTTGTTAGCAAAAGGCGAACTACGGAATGCATCATACATAGGAAGTTTCACATCAATACACGCTTCTGTAGTGTTAGTAAATCCATAAGTTTCCGGATTTTTTAAAGCACGTTCGAAATAATCGCTCATGTCGATATAGAGAAAATTTGCATCAGGGTAAATTTTTGCCCATTCCTGCATACGATTTCGAAGCCTGTCGTTGTGCATATCAATAGCATTATTCAAAACCTCTCTATCAGTGGTTTGCACTACGCGAGGTGTGTCGCCTATATGAGGCAGTCCCATGATTACAAAGCGACGAGCGCCAGCTTGCATTAATTTCATCACAGCAGAACCCGCACCGGATAAAACATTATCAACATAAGTACTCATTACTTCCGTGTTGTAATTATCTTCAAAGAATAAGACATTAATGTAATCATTACTCCCTGAGAAAATAAAAAACACGGTTTCCTTACTTAAAGCTGGGTGTTCTAATAAATAAGCTTGGACAGTTAAACCAAGACTTGGAGGAACCAACTTACCGACGATAAGATTTTTGATTGTTCCTAATGGATGACGAATCAAATTCCATACCGTTAATTGATAATCATAAGTTGCGGTCCAACTCCCCCCAAACGCACGGTTTAAATAAACTTCTTCATCCTCTGGGGCAATGGAAAGCATTTTTGCTAAATATTCGTTCCATACCTGGCCATTGGAGAAACGTGCATTCCAATAAGGTTTTCCTGGCAATACAGGAACTAATTTGATTTTACTAACCAAATTGGCAATATAGGGTGCCAATTGATTATCAAAAAAATCGGTAACTATGGCGATACCTGAATCCAAAACCATTTGCGGTACATAATATTCTTCGGCAAACTCAACCATTTTATTGAGAACAAATATTTTAAAAGGAGCGACTAAAAAAGCGGGATCTTCTTCCTGGCGTAAACTTTTAAGTAAGTGAGTGG
The DNA here is from genome assembly GCF_001648595.1 of Legionella bozemanae. Lineage (GTDB taxonomy): Bacteria > Pseudomonadota > Gammaproteobacteria > Legionellales > Legionellaceae > Legionella > Legionella bozemanae. The sequence goes on from NZ_LBAW01000010.1 coordinate 107,639, forward strand.
TATTCCCTGTATCAGACAAGCTGTCGCCAAAAACCACCATAGACTTTACAGGAGTGGCGGCAAAACTTATGAACGGGACAAATAAACAAAGGATTAAGAACCAACGCAACTTCCGAATGTACTGGGCCATATTATCTCCTTATAAAATAAAGCCGCAAATGAAAGCAGATAGCTTTGGTATATAACAGTATGATCGCTGGTTAGTTTTTGTCAACGCATTTAGTTAATTTTTGCTTCATATTTAAACCAATAAGGCACCTAACCTAGGATGCATTTAATTCACGCCTATTGATTAAATTCTGTGTAAATGGTAATTTTTGCCGAATATTTTTGTTTCTCTTTTAGGTAGTACAATGGAAAAAATAGTAATCGCTGCATTTTATAAATTTGTTTCTTTGGAAAATTTTGAAACAATGCGCGAACCTTTGCTTGCTAAAATGCATGAAATCAAAATTAAAGGTACCATTATATTAGCCTCTGAGGGAATCAATGGAGGGTTTGCCGGTACTCGTGAACAAATGGATCTATTTTATCAATTCATTCGCCAGGATGAACGTTTAGCCGATTTAAAGTTTAAAGAAACTTTTGATAATGAAAACCCATTTGAAAAATCTAAAGTGAAACTTCGCAAAGAAATTGTAACTATGGGCATCAAAAATGTTGACCCTTTAAAATCTGCAGGAACCTATTTAAGCCCTGAAGAATGGAATGAATTAATTCAAGATCCCGATGTGGTGTTAATCGATACCCGTAATGATTATGAATTTGAATTAGGTACATTCAAAAACGCCATCAATCCCAGCACCGAAAATTTTAGAGATTTTCCGGAGTATGTGCGTGAACATTTACTTGATAAAAAAGATAAAAAAATTGCAATGTTTTGTACGGGTGGGATACGCTGTGAGAAATCCACTGCTTACTTAAAAGACCTGGGTTTCAAAAATGTCTATCATTTGTATGATGGCATTCTCAATTATATTGAACAAATGCCCCAAGAAAAATCGCTCTGGGAAGGGCAATGTTTTGTTTTTGATAACCGAGTAGCAGTTGATGCTCAATTAAATCGAGTCTATCCTCAATTACCACTGGATTACAAACATGATCGCAACAAAGAATAAATATGACAAATAAAAAACAATCCGATTCGACCATTGTGTTGAACCGCAAAGCAGGCTTTAACTATTTTATTGAGGATCAATACGAGGCAGGTTTAGTGCTTGAAGGTTGGGAAGTTAAAAGTTTACGCGCAGGAAAAATAAATCTGTCAGATGCACATATCATTATTAAATACGGCGAGGCCTTTTTACTTGGTGCCCAGATTCAACCACTCATAACCGCTTCGACACATTCTATTCCTGATCCAACACGTACACGCAAGTTATTATTGAATAAAAAAGAATTGAACCAACTCATCGGTAGTGTCGAACGCCAAGGCTATACTATAGTTCCCCTTTCTTTATATTGGAAAAAAAATAAAGTCAAAATAAAAATAGCTCTGGCCAAAGGTAAAAAAGAGCATGATAAGCGAGACTCCATTAAAGATCGTGAATGGCAAAGAGACCGTTCGCGCATTATGAAAAAAACAGGGAGAGAATAATGAATATAGGTGAATCCGTACCCGATTTTGCATTCACAGCAACGAATGGACTCAATGCTCGTTTGAGCGATTATCGAGGGCAATATGTAGTTCTTTATTTTTATCCTAAAGATGCAACCCCAGGATGTACTACAGAAGGGCAAGACTTTCGAGAGGCATATCCTCAGTTCCAAGAATTAAATACCCAGATATTTGGCGTTTCCCGCGACAGTTTAAAATCGCATGAAAATTTTAAAGCCAAGCAAAGCTTTCCTTTCGAACTCATTAGCGATCAGGACGAACAATTATGCCAAGTGTTTGATGTGATTAAAATGAAATCCATGTACGGCAAGCAAGTTCGCGGCATTGAACGCAGCACTTTTATCATTGACCCTCAAGGAAAATTAAGCAAGGAGTGGCGCAAAGTGAGTGTTAAAGGACATGTAGACGAAGTACTCAGTGCATTAAAATAAAAATTTTATTCTTGACTGAATCTTCTCCCCTAAGCAGAATGAAAGAAGCAATCAAATAATTGTAGCCTGGGTGAAGGCGCAGTCGTAACCCGAGACTGATGATAAAATCTCGGATTATGGCTACGTCTTAATACCATTAAGTGTCTGCACCTACGTTCCGCGGCTTGTCCGCGGAATCCAGGAACCTTCGATTATCACTGGATCCCGCGGACAAGCCGCGGGACGTAGGGTTCACTTAATGGCAGTACGGCTGCGCCTTCGCCCAGGCTACACGTTTTAATCACAAGGTGAATTTTATGGATAATAGCAATACCCGTCGAAAGCTGTTTGTACTGGATACCAACATCTTAATGCATGATCCTACAGCCATTTATCATTTTGAAGAGCATGATATCTATTTGCCGATGGTTGTTCTGGAGGAATTAGACAGCCACAAAACGGGTACATCAGAAGTAGCACGCAACGTACGTCAAACCAACCGCATGTTGGTGGAGCTCATGAGTAACGCGTCTCACGAACAAATCGTATCCGGATTAACGATACCTAACTATCTCAGCTCAGATAAAAAAAAATGCAGCGGCAAACTGTTTTTTCAAACCGATGAATTCGACCAGGTGGTTCCTTCCACTCTTCCAGGACATAAAGTAGATAATACGATTCTTGCAACTGCTTTGGGTTTACAAAAAAAATACGCGGGCAAAAAACAAGTAATTATTGTGTCAAAAGACATTAACTTACGTATCAAAGCAGGGATACTTGGAATTCTTGCAGAAGATTATTACAGCGACCAGGTATTGGATGATGTGAATCTGCTGCATAGGGGCCTGCACATTCTTGATAATAATTTCTGGGATACCCATGCTAAAGATATGGGATCATGGCAAGAAAGCGGTAAAACTTTTTATAAAGTGACAGGACCCTTAATCAATCAATGGAATCCCAATGATTGCATCAGTACTGAGGACGATCAATTTCAGGCGATTGTGAAAAAACTTGAAAGTGATCATGCAGTAATTCAGTTAATTCGCGATTACACAAAGCATTCCGTATGGGGAATTCATGCCAAAAACCGTGAACAAAACTTTTCTCTAAACTTGCTCATGGATCCAGATATCGATTTTGTGAGCTTACAGGGTCCGGCCGGAACAGGTAAAACGCTGCTCACCATTGCTGCAGGCTTAACTCAGGTTCTGGATCAAAACCGTTACACTGAAATTCTCATGACACGCGTGACGATTCCTGTAGGTGAAGACATTGGCTTTTTGCCTGGAACGGAAGAAGAAAAGATGACGCCATGGATGGGGGCTTTAATGGATAACTTAGAAGTCCTGCACAGTTCGCAAGTAGGAGGCAGCTTCGGACGCGGGGCAACTCAGGATTTATTACAAAACAAAATTAAAATTCGCTCCTTAAACTTCATGCGTGGGCGTACTTTTTTAAATCGCTACATTATCATTGATGAAGCGCAAAACCTAACTCCCAAACAAATAAAAACTTTAGTCACTCGGGCTGGACCAGGATCCAAAATTATCTGCCTCGGCGATATCAAACAAATCGATACCCCTTACTTGAGTGAAACCACTTCGGGTTTAACTTTTGCAGTAGATCGTTTTAAACACTGGGAACATAGTGCGCATATGAGTTTAACTCGTGGAGAACGCTCAAGACTTGCCTTTTATGCCGCAGAACATTTATAGTATGCACTTTAAGGATTTACCATGACTGACTATGCCATCACTTTTGATGACGTTCTCCTTGTTCCTTCGTACAATCACCACGAATCAAGAAGAGTAGTAGAAACCACCAGTACCGACAGGCTGGGTAAATTGACCCTCGAACTCCCTGTAATCAGCTCGAATATGGATACGATTACTGAAAGTGATATGGCTAATTTCATGAGCTCTAAAGGGGCGATGGGCGCCTTGCACCGCTTTATGTCCATCGAAGAAAATATCGAAGAATTTAAAAAGTGTCTCAATAAAGTTTTTGTTTCAGTTGGCTGTACTGCAGCTGAATTGGAACGAGCAGAAGCCTTACGTGATGCAGGAGCTGACTATTTCTGTGTGGATGTTGCGCATGCTCATGCCAAATATGTAGGAAAAACTTTAAAAAGCTTACGCCATATACTTGCTGACCGCTGTATTATGGCAGGAAATGTTGCCACCTACGCTGGCGCTGATTATCTTGCTTCATGCGGTGCTGACATCATTAAAGCAGGTATTGGCGGTGGTTCTGTGTGCAGCACCCGCATTAAAACAGGTTTTGGCGTGCCCATGCTAACCTGTATTCAAGATTGTTCCCGTGCTGACCGCTCTATTGTAGCTGATGGTGGAATAAAAACCTCTGGCGATATAGTTAAAGCTTTGGCTTTTGGTGCCGATTTTGTCATGATTGGTGGAATGTTAGCAGGTACATCACCAACCCCTGGTGAAGTCATTCAAAAAAAAGATGGCAGCAAAGTGAAGCGTTATCGTGGAATGGCCTCCAAAGAAGCGCAAGAAAACTTCTTGGGACAAATGCATGAATGGAAAACTGCTGAAGGCGTAGCAACTGAAGTTCCCTTCAAAGAAAGTCCTGATGTAATCATTGCCGATATAGTGGGTGGTTTAAGATCCGGGCTTACTTATGCTGGCGCTGATACAATTAGCGAGCTGCAGCGTAAATTAAATTATGTAGTCGTCACCCAAGCTGGACGCATTGAAAGTTTACCGCACAAATTATTGGGTTAGAATAAAGAATGATAAACCTGGGTCAAAGCGAAACCCGGGTTTATCGAACACAAATCCCCGAGTTCCAACTTCGCTTGATTCGTTACATATTAAATTGCACGTCACTAGTGAGATCTTTATCTTTTTCAGAAGTAGACGTAGGTGTGGTTGGTTTGTCTGTGAGCAAGTCGTCCCAGCCCTCCATATCGCCAAATGCTTCACGCGCTTCCGCCAATAAATCATCAGATTGAGTACTTTTCGGAGCATCCATTTTCAGATCGTCATCCTTTTTCATGCTATCTTGAATCGATTTTGTAGCCTGGTTTATAGCATCTGTAAGCCCCTTACTGACCATATCAGGCAGAGAACTTATTGAATCTGTAAACTGTCCAACCGCCTTCCCCATTGCGGTATTACTGATACTCTTACCGATGTCATCCAGTTTGTCACCCGCTTCTTTCTTGAGTTGTTGTCCGAGATCTTCTGCTTTAGCAGCTATTGCATCCTTCAACCCACCTACAGCTTTTCCCAGCTCTGTATTTGCAGCTTTATCCCAACCTGCTTTAGCCACATCTTTTAAGGCATCGTTGATGCTTCCATTAATATCTGCAACCATCTTCTGCAGATCTTCATTCAGCGCAAGATAAGGGTTTTTTTCCTGGCTCTCTTCTTTCTTCTTTGGAGCAGTTTTTTTAGGCTCCTCTGGCTGAGCTTTTTTCTTATCTTCCTCTTCGTCCCCCTTCGTTGCTTTTGGCTTGGGCTCCTCAACAGTAGGAACAACAACTTGCGGCTGTTGTGGGGGGGGCGTAGGATTTGGTTTTGAACTCTCATCTACAGTTTTATCAGTACCCATAAGTCTTAACCTCGACAATCTACCCCTATTACGTTAAAGATAGCACATTATAAGAAACATTGCCTTTAATAATAGATAGCGTAGATCCAATATTTTCAGATACACTAAATCTTAGCAAGATTCATTGCTTGATGATTTTTTTCAACCATAATTTACAATAACTTTGCAAAATAGACTTCTTGAAAAGTGCGGAGAGACACAAAGCGGAGAACTGGAAGTATGAGGATTTGTGCACCGCATCGACGAAGCATCTCGTCTTCTTTAGTAGAGTATAGAAAGAAGTCTAATAAATGCAACCTATACGGAATGATTATGAATCCTAACGATTTTCGCTTCATGCGCCGCGGCAAACAATTGTTTGATTTAAAAAGAGAAGATGTTGCACTCCTTAAACCAATTAGGCAACGGGGAACAAAAACAGATCACGCATTACTGCTTTTACATGGATTTACTTCTTCGCCAGCTGTTTATCGCTATCTAATTCCTCAATTAAATCAGTACGATGCTTTATTTTGTCCTGCATTACCAGGGCATGCAGACAGCATCACTGCTTTTGCACAAGCTAAGGCCAAAGATTGGCTTGAGTGTGCTACCCAAGAATGTGACGTGTTATTTAAAGAATATCAAAAAGTAGATGTACTCGGATTATCTCTTGGCGGTATATTGGCGTGTCAGTTGAGTGCGCATTTCACATTCAATCATATGTTTCTTTTAGCCCCTGCGTTAAAATTGCAGATGAATACTCATCAGAATCTAAAACTTCTTATCGCACTGCAAAAGCTTGGATTTTGCGAACTACGAGGTAGGGCAGGTAATCTCACCACCAATGAATATGCTGAAATATCCTATAGAAAGATTCCAATTCCTGCGTTGATTGAACTGTTTACCCTGATTAATGAATATCAATGGGTAACACCAAACTGCCCGATTGATCTCTTTTTGGGGAGTCATGACAGTGTTGTGGCCTCAAAAGAGGTAGAAAAAATGTTCTCTCATTTACCTAACACGACCATACATTGGCTAACACACTCAGCACATGTTTTACCATTAGATAATGATCTGGATATGATTGTGCAGTGCATTAATCAACGTACGCCGGGTGAAAAACCGTCTCCTCTGTTAGGAGAAGAAGAGATGCTTGCGACTGGAATATAGTGACCTGGCTGCTTGCAGCCAGGATCTAATAATTCGATAAGTTATTCAGCTCAAACTAAGGGTTATCCCCGGCTGAAGGTTGCGTTACAATTTGATGCCATTTTGAACTACCCTCTCCTACGGTCTGCGGCTTGGCCGCAGGGCCCACCCAGGTACAGATATCTGGATTCTGCGGACAAGCCGCAGAACGTAGATGATTTTAGATGTCATACTCCTTAAAGTCAGTGTGACTTTAAGGAAACTGCTTGTTGTAACGTGTGAAATCTTTCAGATCATATTGATTCCACTCACGCATATCCAATACGGAACCATTATAAGCCATAAAATCTGCTCGTGTGGTTGGTAAATTAAAATAATAAATATCACTGGCATCAGTAGCCAAATTGCTCTGATGTTTCACCGCTGAAATCTCGGCAACAGCATGATCATGAGTCCTCACAAAACTGCGTTGCGCACGCAAATAACGTCCTTTAAAGCGTGCATTTCCCCAAAGCTCAACATCAAGTCGATTTACTGCACCCGCTAATTGAATTGTTGTTTTCTGTTTCGCACGTACAGTTAAGGTATCCGTTTTAACCCAATAAAAACTGATCCAAGCATTTCCTTGCATGGTTAAATTAGATAGATTAGCAACACCTGAAAGTTGTACCTTTGGACTTTCCTGCAGATGAACCTGTAAGCTTGGGCTTGTTAATCCACTAATTTGGGTAAGCCCTTTGCCTTTTATATCCAGAACACGCAAGCCAATAGATCCTCCTAATCTTACATTTCCAGTATTTACCAAATAAACATCCAATATACTGGTGTGCAGCCTGTCCCCTGTGATTAAAGGCGTACCATTAGCCGTCAAGCGGTTAAGAAACCGGCCTCTAACCTCAGCATAAACTGGGCCAAATTTTGGATAACCACCGCCTAGAACCAAATACAGAGTATTTTGTATTACTTCAACTTTTATCGCCGCCAAATCGCGCGCATCACCTGATAAAATTACTTGAGGATTTTTATAACCTGTATGCAAACTGATATTGATTTGCCCTTGCGCATTAACCTGATTGAAAGCAGAGACTTGTCTGACTTGTTTTGTCTTAAGCGCTTGCGGAGGAGGTAGCGGTTGATTTCTGGGCGCATGATGCGCGCAAGAAGCTAATAAAAAGACAATTAGAATCAATAAATAACACTGCTTTAGCATAGACTTCATTCCCGTATCAATAATTTCTCTACATTAGAGGAAGTTCTGACAATGTGCAAGGCTACTAAAACCAACTTCCTTTATTAAAATTAGAAAGCATGACATTGGCAGGACAAGTATCATTCACTTGAGAATTAGGCGCACTATCAACTAGAGACTCTAAAGATTCATCGAAAGGAATCAATGCAGGCAATTGAATATAAATGTCAACTAATATGCCATTTCTACATCCTAAATAAACTTTCCCGGAATTATTTTTACCAAATGCTTGGCCTACCATCTTCCGCAACACAGTTAAAGGAACCTTTTGCCCCTGATGTTCCGTTAAATAATGCCCCAAAACAGAATTATCCACTGCTTCAGTCAAACGCATGGCCAGTGAAAAATATTCATCGGCAGATAAAATTTGACAACTGCCATGTTTATTCCATTCATGACGCTCCAAACAGCTTCCATAACGATAACTGGGCATTATCTTTTGCAAATGCTCAGATACCGAGGATGATAAATTTAATGGAGGATAGGCACAGTGATTGGATTTCTGCTTTACGCCACAATATCCATAACTTTGTCCGCAGGCATATTGATTGGGCCATAAACCATGTAAGGTCAGATGTTTTGCTTGATAGGAATTTTTAGGTAAATGCATGCACTCGGGTTTACCTGCTTCATATCCATATGTTTGACAAAAACCCGGCTGCGAACTAAGCGCCAAGACATAAGAATCAGACATGCCTGCATGCGTATCACACGCATCACCCAGCGCAACAGAAGCAATAACGTTAACAGAAAAAACAAGCAACAACAGGATAGGGAGCTTTTTCATTAAGACACTCCGTGTCAGGCTTCTTTTGAACATTATACAGAAGAAGATGATGAATGCCAGTTTTTTATTTTTACATAACCCCATTGAATTTTAATGAAAAAATTTTAAATAAGGTGTCTAGTTCAAATACTAAATCAACCCTAGTCTGGATGAGACGCAGCGAAATCGGGGTTACGGTTAAATCGGAACCCCGATTAATATTCAACTGTAGGAGTAGGATCTATTGAATTATCTCCTTTATTCACTAGGGGCTCCCTTTCCTCACCAGAAGAGAAAAGACGGTCGCGTTCAAGTTTAGGCTGCTCAAGAAGCTCCTTACAAAACTTATCATATGATTCCTCATCAAATTCTAATGCCTTTTTTTCCTCAGGTTTAAATAGTGCATCCACGAGCATCTGCGTCGCAATTGCTAACGCTATTGCAGCAATAAGTACAGGTATAATACCAAGCCCTCCCAGAGGTATAGCCACTACACTTGCCAAAACAACAACAGGAACTAAAGCTTCAATCATAATACGTCGTGCTAAATTCACTGATTGATAAATCATCATCTGCTTCTGATATTCTGTTTCTGCCTGAAGTTGCCTGATTTCAAGATAAAGAAGTTTTTTCTCGTCATCTTTTTTTAAATTTGGCTTTCTTAATAGGACCAGTAACTCTTTTACTTTGGCATCATGATCCTGCTTATGCTCTTGCATTGTTTTATAGGTTTTATAAAGCTCAATGCCACCTTTGATTGCATTATTAATAATAGTAAATGCAAGACATGCTGCCGCGCCAACAATCACCATGATACCTAATACTGGAGCTGATATAGGCATAAATGGCGCAGTTAAGACTAAAAAAGCCAACATAAGACCAACAGCATAGGCAATATTATTGATTAAGGATACTTTTTGCAGTTGCCAATCTCTGTAGCACTTTAACTTTTCTCGTTCCAAGGTGCGAATTTGTATCTCAATTTGGCGTTTTTCCTGTCGTTCACTGTCTCGAAGCTCCCTATCTTTTATATCTTTAAAAACTTGAAGTTGTTTTCCTAACCGTTCAAGATCTTCATCATATTGCAGCATGGCCTTATGATATTTTATTCTTTGCTCCTCAAATTCCCATGCCGTCATGGCGATATCAAAAACTAAAAGAACAAGAGTGACAACATCTCCTGCAGTACCCAACGCACCTTTTCCGTTAAGCCAGAAGAAGCAAAACAAATTAGCCGTTCCCCAAATAAAATCATTCAATAAAGCAAATTTTCTTTGTGCGAATTGGGTGAGAAAACGTTCTTCCGGAGGTATTTTTGCTTCCTCCTCACTCATCCATGAACCTTTTATGGTATGTTTGAGCAATAAACCCAACTCCAGGAAAAAACGTGCATAATATAAAGTCCAGCTCAAATTTCCCGTGAAAGGATCCGGAGTTTTCATGGCTTCGGGCCCTTGTCCCGCATACATATAATCAGGCAGCAAGCCAACTACTGTTTTTAAAAAAGATGAACCCCAAACCCAATAAAGTCGACCTTCATTGATTTTACCCATGTACTCTTTAATGGTCTTGGTTGTACCCCCAGGTAAATCAACCATATCCTTAGCCAATAATTGCCCAAGGGGAATGCCCAAATATTTTACTGGTTTTGCTTCATGGGTCTCTGCATAATGCATCCTGATTCGTTGTTGATATTCAGAATCCAAGCGCATAAGAAGTTCTGAGCATCGTTTAATATGTTGATTATAAGTGTTTACGTTTTCAGTTTTCTGATATTCTATTTCGTGTCGTTTTTGTGCCAGCAAAAGCAACAGAGTAATTCTCAGATTAAAGATCAACTCTTCTTTTCGTTCTGGAATATGCTCTATATATGGGAGCATAGCTCTGTCTGTATTAGCCAGTATCCCTAAATAAAAATTCAATGAAGGAAGAAAATCATTGCTACGACGCTCAGTATAAGCACGGTTTGTTAATTTCCGTATATAATCCAGCTCCTCACCTCTTGCCCGTTTGTAGGTGCCAGAGCATGAGCTCTTTAGGCTACTATAAGCATTTATCTGTTTAATATATTCAGCATACGCCGACTCGTATTGAGTATATTCCTCAAGATATTTAAGGTATTCAGGATCTGTTCTCTGTTTCTTTGCTTTTGACTGCTCCAATTCATCAGATTCTTCAAACGCCACAGGCTCCGGGGGCTCTTGGGGTTTCTCAGGCTCCTTGGGAAGTTCCAACTTACGAATACGATTACCTTTTTTATCTCCATAATAAAGTGTATTTTCATAGAGAAAGACTACATCATTATTTTCTCTATCTTCTGTAAAAAATTTAGGAAGTTCAGCAAATGTTGTTGGCAGAAAATCAAGCTGAATAAGGCCACATTCAGTGCGGTTGTACTGTAGCAAGTCCTCGAAGCTCAAATCAGCAAATTTCTTGTCATCTTTAAATGCATCTCTAAGAAAGGATTGCAGAACTGCGCTACTCGTTGCCATAATGTCACCTCTGTGCTTATGAATTTCGGCGACTAATTCATTTAATCACAGTAAAAAAATTAATATGTTCTTTTTTATAACATAGCACTAATTTTAAAAACAAGATGTGCATTCGTTGATTTACACTATTGAAACTAAAATTTGCATAAAATAATAAATAGGAATAAGAGCTTAAGCTTACCTTAAGGAAACAAAGGTTTTCCGTCATATATTCTCTGGGAGCCGCCGCAGCCCTATCCTATAAATATTTTTAAGCACCCTGTTAGGAAAGCTCGCGCGCGTAGATGTCATCAAAGCGTTTAATATCATCCTCGCCTAAATACGCACCACTTTGAACTTCAATAACATAAAGTGGTTCATTGCCTGGATTACTTAAACGATGAAGCGTATTTTGTGCGATGTACGTTGATTGATTTACCGATAAATAAATCGTTTGCGTGTCATTAATTACTTCTGCCTTTCCAGAAACAACAACCCAATGTTCGGCCCGATGTTGATGCATTTGTAAGGACAAACGAGCACCAGGTTTTACCATGAGTCGTTTTACTTTAAAAGAAGCCCCCTCAGCCAAAACTTCATAATATCCCCAAGGACGAGACACGCGTTGGTGATCTTGGGTCAATTGATGATGATCTTTATTTAAAGAACTCACTAAATCTTTAACGTGTTGTGAATATTGCTTGTCCGCCACCAACACAGCATCTTGGGTAGCAACAATGATTTGATCTTGTACTCCTATTGCAGTCACTAAAATGTCGGTGCTGTGGATCAGGCAATTAGAACTCTGCTGTGCAATCACTTTTCCAGTAACCGTGTTGCCGTCTTGATCGGGTGTATTTGCATCCGCTACTGCAGACCAACACCCTAAATCGCTCCACTGCATGGAAACAGGTATAACCGCAGCTTTATTCGTCTTTTCCATAATTGCATAATCAATGGATTCGGCCTCGCAACGAGAAAAGCATTCTAAATCAAGACGTAAAAAATCATGGTGATGTTGTGCTTTTAAAACGGCTTGCTGACTAAAATAATGAATGTCTGGCTGATATTCGACCAACTCCTGAAGGTATACGCCAGCCCGGCAAACAAACATACCGCTATTCCAAAAATAATTTCCATTGGCAATAAATTCTTTTGCTTGCTCAAGTGCCGGTTTTTCTCTGAAACGTAAAACCTGCTGTACTCTATCAGTTAATGGCAACCCTGCTTCTATATAACCATATCCAGTTTTAGGGCTGTCCGGCTGGATACCAAAAGTAATTAAAGCCTGATGCTCTGCAGCAAATTGCGTTCCCAGTAACATTGCTTCTTGCCATGCTACATCATCAGCGATCCAATGATCTGATGGAAGTACCAACATGACTGCATCAGGACCGGCGATTTGCGATAAATAATGAGCAGCACAAGCAATTGCTGGAGCTGTATTGCGGGCACAAGGCTCCAGCAGATAAGTCATTGAATGAGTTAAATGATTTAATTGCTCCTGACAAAGAAAATAATGCGCATCATTACTTACAATAAGGGCATGAGTATTTATCAGATTCTGTGCTCTTTGCACAGTTTGTTGCAAAAGGGACAGTTCACCATTTAAAGCCAAGAATTGCTTCGGATAATTTTTACGAGATAAAGGCCATAAACGAGTTCCAGAACCGCCTGCAAGGATAACGGGATAAAGAGTAGTCGTCATAAAGTTCCATGTTATGGCATAATGCGCGCATTCTAGCAGCATTTTAAACCTAAAAAAAGCTAACTACCCAAGAAGTCTGGGCAATTATAATCGCCCACGTCCTACAGATTGTCCGCAGGATCCAGAGCTCTAGACTCAGAGCAAGATTCCTGGATCTGCGGACAAGCCGCAGAACGTAGCCAGCAGTTCTTACCCGGACTTATTTAAGAAGTTACAAAAATGAGTAAATTTGGAGAATTATAGATCATGAAAAAAGCGGTAGTCCTATTATCTGGCGGCCTAGATTCAACTACTTGCCTGGCTTTGGCTCGCTCAAAAGGCTTTTCCTGCTACACAATCAGCTTTTCTTATGGACAAAGGCATTCAGCTGAGTTGCTCGCTGCACAACGCATTGCTCAGTATTATAATGTTGCGACACATCACATTGTCACCTTAGATACTGCATTATTTCGTAATTCAGCTTTGACAGATTCTAATATAGAAGTACCATCTTTTCAGGGGGGCTCTGACATTCCAGTTACTTATGTGCCTGCACGCAATACTATTTTCCTTGCTATGGCCTTAGGTTTCGCAGAATCTATAGGAGCAAGAGAGATTTTTATCGGTGCAAGCTCTGTTGATTATTCTCATTATCCTGATTGCCGCCCTGAATTTATCCAATCATTTCAAAATTTAGCCAATTTGGCAACTAAAGCAGGGATAAGCGGTGATCAATTCACCATCCATGCACCCTTACAACATTTAAGCAAGATAGAAACGATCCAATTGGGGGTGAGTTTGGGTGTAGATTACAGCTTAACTGTTTCATGTTATCAGGCAAATGATGCAGGTGAAGCATGTGGTCAATGTGATAGTTGTACTTTTAGAAAGCGCGGCTTTCTTGGTGCTGGAATTGATGATCCTACTTTATATCGCCGTTCCGATCATTGACAAAATGACAGGGGAATTATCATTAAATTGTGTAGTTCCCTTTCCTCTACAATATGCTCAAACCTCTTTCTGATCAAAAATAAACCTTAAGGTTTTATTAATATAAATCTTGTTCATTTATTACACTATTCACGCAAAAAAATCAAATATTTTTACACTTTTGTTACAACAAATTGAGCATTTTTGATTCACATGTAGCAAAATCATTGCTATTATTTGCCCTGATTTATAACCTTGGAGTAACACATGAAATTTAAAGAAGTTATGAGTACGATTGCGTACCTCCCCGCGAATGCTTTCACAGGTCTGTCTAATCTATTATTAGGTTCTACTGTAAAAGAAAAAGGTAGAGACGGCGTAGAAAGAGTTAAAACAGATCTCAATGGTAAACCTGTAACAACACCTGGTTTAGTAGGTTATATAGCTGACGGTATTAAAATTGTTAGCCGTTCAACTGCTGATTTCCTCTCTAACCATAAAAAAGCAATCGCTACTGCTGCATGGCTTTCTCTACTTGCTGCCGGCGCAGTTGCACTTACTTTATTCTTGTGGCCTGCTGCTCTAACTGCAGTTGCTACTTTCTCAATCGCCGGTCTTTCTATTGCTGCAATTGCTGGCGCTAGCACCATTGCACAAATCGGTCTTGCTGCTGCATTAACTGCTGCTGCTGTTTCTGTAGCAACTTACGTAGCTGCTGCTGCTGGTAACGCAATTAACTGGCTTGCTGAATGCTGCAAGGGTCTTCGTAGCAAGAGCCAAAAAAGCAGAGTTGAAATACTGCACGATGAAGAAGAAGATGATGAACACAGTTTGGGTAAAGGTACTGGTTTAGACCAAACTATTTTTACTACTACCAGCAACCCATACACGACCTTAACTTCAACTAAGCGTTCAGAAGTAAGCTCAGAGAAGCGCTCATCAGGCACTGTAGTTACTCTGAAACGTGATGAAGACGTACCTCAATTCTCATCTCCTTTGAGCACAACTGTTACTAAGAAGAAAGATGAAGAAGAAGTTGTTCATAAAGACACACTCTCTTTGAGCAACAGCCAATAATCTGTATTAAAGTAGGAATGCAAAACGCGGCGCATGCCGCGTTTTTTATTTCTAATGAATTACTTACACGGCGTAACCCCAAAGGAATGAAATAAACACCAAACGATAGGCCTACATTTTAGAATTTTCTTTTTTATGCAATGGCACTACGATTTGCTCCATAACATAACTCAGTTACCTACAGCATTTATGGCTCACATGCGTTATAATCTGTCATTTTCATACAAGCAGGTACTGAATTAATGGCGAAACAACGTAAAATGCTGGTCACCAGCGCCTTACCTTACGCAAATGGACATTTACATCTTGGACATTTAGTAGAGCATATTCAAACGGATATTTGGGTACGTACCCACAAAATGTCTGGAATCGATTGCATCAGTATCTGTGGTGACGATGCGCATGGCACCCCGATTATGTTAAAAGCAGAACAAATAGGGATTACTCCAGAAGCCTTAACTGCCGAAATAAAGCAAAGCCATGAACATGACTTCAAAGCGTTTGCGATCGATTATGACTGTTATCATACGACCCACTCTCCGGAAAACCAGGCCTTAGCTGCAGGCATTTACGAGTCATTGCAAGCAAATGGTTCTATTATTAAAAGAACCATACGGCAAGCTTATGATCCCGTAAAACAAATGTTTTTACCTGATCGCTACGTCAAAGGAACATGTCCCAAATGTAGTGCTCACGATCAATATGGGGATAACTGTGAGGTCTGTGGTGCAACCTACTCACCTACGGATTTGATTGATGCGGTATCCGCTATTTCAGGAGCCAAACCTATAGAAAAAGATTCAGAGCATTACTTCTTTGATCTGCCCCGTTATGAGTCGCTTTTAAAAGAATGGACCCGTAGCGGACATTTGCAAGCTGAAGTAGCGAATAAGCTGGATGAGTGGTTTGCCGCAGGATTAAAACAATGGGATATCTCGCGTGATGCCCCTTATTTTGGATTTCCCATTCCTGGGACTACAGACAAATACTTCTATGTCTGGCTTGATGCCCCTATAGGTTATATGGCCAGTTTTAAAAAATACTGCGATGAACAAGGCATTTCTTTTGCAGAATTTTGGGATAAAGACTCTACCACTGAGTTATACCATTTCGTTGGTAAAGACATTGTTTACTTCCATGCTTTGTTTTGGCCTGCCATGCTTGCTGCTAGCGGCCATCGCATGCCTACAGCCGTGTACACCCATGGCTTTTTAACCGTTGATGGTCAGAAAATGTCAAAATCACGTGGCACTTTTCTTGAAGCACGGACTTATCTGGAGCATCTGCATCCCGAATACCTCCGTTATTATTTTGCCGCCAAACTAAACGGTCGCGTTGATGATTTGGATTTAAATTTTGATGATTTCATCAACAGGATCAATGCAGATCTCGTGGGTAAGGTAGTCAATATTGCCAGTCGTTGTGCCGGTTTTATCAATAAGCGATTTGATAACCGTTTAAGTAGCAGCTTAAGTGATCCACAATTGTATGCAGAACTACTTGATGTGCGCGCTGAAGTGATTGAATCTTTTATTTCTCGTGATTATGCACGCGCTATTCGCCAGATTATGGATTGCGCCGATAAAGTGAATCAGTATATAGATACCCATAAACCCTGGGTATTAGCAAAAGAAGAAGGACGCTTAGCCGAAGTCCAGGCTATTTGTACCATGGGAATTAATTTATTTCGGATCTTAATCACTTATTTAAAACCCGTATTGCCTTTGATGGCAAAAGCCTCTGAAGATTTTTTAAATTGCGAACCCCTTAACTGGGAATCAATTAATCAGCCTTTGCTCAATCATCATCTCAATACCTTCCAGCCTTTAATGGTTCGTGTTGAAAAGGAAAAAATACAAGCCATGCTGGAGCAATCCAAACAGGTGTACCATGGCCTCAGTTAAAGAAATTGATGCGCTTTTGCCACAAACTCAATGTGGCGAATGCGATTACCCTGGCTGCTTGCCCTATGCCGAAGCTTTGGCTCAAGGGGCAGCTCCAATTAATAAATGCCCTCCCGGAGGAGTTACTACCGTCAAAGCATTAGGTGCTTTACTCAATATTGATCCTGCCCCTTATTTGCAGAGTGCACGCACGAATACCCGGGCACCCTCTGTTGCGGTCATTCGTGAAGCAGAATGTATTGGGTGCACCAAATGCATCAAAGCCTGCCCGGTAGATGCAATTATTGGCAGTGGTAAATTAATGCATGCGGTTATCAACCATGAATGTACCGGTTGTGGCTTGTGTGTTGCTCCATGTCCAGTAGATTGTATTGAGATGGTTACTTTACCGGATATACACTATGATAAAGACATAGCACGCACGCGCTTTAATGCCAAACAAACACGTTTATTACGTGAGGAACATGAAAAACAACAGGCTTATAGAGAAAAGCGCCAACTTGCATTGAAAACAGATAAGACTCAAGACTTACAAGCCAAGCAAAACTATATTCAACAAGCATTGGCACGTGTAAAAGCGAAAAAAACTCATGAATAAAAAGCAGCGCCATGAAATTTTTGTGCGTTTTCGTGAACAAAATCCACATCCAACTACGGAGTTGGTTTACCATTCTCCTTTTGAATTATTAATTGCTGTCATTCTTTCAGCACAAGCAACTGATGTTGGCGTAAATAAAGCAACAGCCAAGTTATTTCCAGTAGCGAACACCCCCCAGGGTATTCTTGAATTGGGCTTGGAAAAACTTAAAGATTATATAAAATCTATAGGTCTTTATAATAGCAAGGCACAAAATATTATGAAAACCTGTGCGTTGCTGGTCAAAAAGTACAACGGGAAAGTACCCGATCAACGTAATGACTTGGAATCTTTGCCGGGAGTAGGCCGTAAAACAGCTAATGTAATCCTGAATACAGCTTTTGGCGAACCTACAGTGGCTGTAGATACTCATATATTCAGGGTATCTAATCGTACTGGCCTTGCTAAAGGAAAAACTCCTTTAGAAGTAGAAAAAGCACTCATAAAAAATATTGAAGCTAAATTTCTAAAAGATGCGCATCACTGGCTTGTTTTACATGGACGGTATGTATGCACTGCACGCCGTCCTCAATGTAAAACGTGCATCATTCAGGATCTTTGTGAGTACCCTGATAAAAACCTATAAAAAAGAAGTATGTAGAAGATTCAGTTTGTTACCTCAAACTGTATTCAGAAATATTTGTTATGGATAACAACTATGAAAGAGCGGAAGAAAAATGCCTTTATAAATTTTATCTTATTAAAATTTTATCGCTTCTTATCAAAAGAAGATAAGGTAATCAAAAGAACTTATTTATACGATTTTGAGCAAATGACCCAAGAGATACAACCTGGGGATGTACTCTTAGTAGAAAGCCACACACGGATGGGGAATATTATCCGGCTTATTTCCGAGAGTACCTGGACTCATGCTGCTTTGTACATTGGTCGCATTGAAGACATCACCAATCCCTCATTACGCGAGGTCGTTCAAAAACAGACACAGAATTTCACCTCAACGCAGTTTATTATAGAAAGCATACTGGGTGAAGGAACTCAGATTTCCAGTGTGGATGAATATAAAAATGACCACATACGTATTTTGCGGCCCTCTTCTCTTTTGCCGGAAGATAGAGAAAAAGTGATTGCTGCAGCGATTAATAAAATTGGTAAAAACTACAGCTTGCGACATCTTTTTGATCTGGCACGATTTATTTTTCCCTGGAGTTTCTTTCCTCGTAGATGGCGATCCTCACTATTCCAGCATAATGCATTACAACCAACAGAGGACATATGTTCTTCGATGATTGCCAATGTATTTCAATCCGTAAATTATCCTATTTTGCCTGTGATTAAAAAAGATAAAACGGGCTATACATTAATTCAAAGAAATCCTAGTCTTTACACACCAAGTGATTTTGATCTTTCACCTTTTTTCGATGTAATTAAATATCCTATTTTACCGCTTAAAAAAGGACAAACCTATCGTGATTTACCGTGGAAAAAGCAATTTATTAGCGATGATATCGGCATAGTCGAATTGAAAGACGAAAAATAACCCACTTTGTCTTATTCAGATAAAAATTTTAATAGAATCGTAGCAACATGTAATCTTCCTGGGCTTCATGAGAAAAAGACTAGCATTTCTAATTTTTTACTCATACAATAAAATTTCGTTGTTGCAGGGAGGGCAATACTATGAACTGGTGGACTTCTGTAGTTGATGGAACCAAGTCACTTGGTGATGGAGCAACATGGCTTTGGAATAACGCCATAAAACAAACCGCAGGCTACGCTGCAAATACAGCGTTTTATGTAGCCGAACAAATCTTAGCCTTACGCGAGGC
Organism: Legionella bozemanae; assembly: GCF_001648595.1. Classification (GTDB taxonomy): domain Bacteria; phylum Pseudomonadota; class Gammaproteobacteria; order Legionellales; family Legionellaceae; genus Legionella; species Legionella bozemanae. The sequence continues at coordinate 126,891 of NZ_LBAW01000010.1, forward strand.
AGTTCCTGCAGTAGTTACTCCTCCAGTGATGAAAATCGTCAATGGAGCGGGAAATATACTTTTTTATGATGTTCTGCCAGTCGCCGCAGTACATTTCGCAAATAATAGCATTCAAAATTATTTGCGCCCAACAGACCCAACAGCAATGTTGACGTCCTATGCAGTTCTACCTACCTTGACTTTAATGAATTACGCAGTATGGGGATTTACGTACAGGCAGGTACCTAAATTAATGGCACATACTTTAGCGCTTGATGCATTAGGTTCCTCCGCTTTTAACGAGCATAAAAAAAAGCTCAACCCACCTCCCCCAACACTCTGTGGAGAAAAAGAGGAGGATTGTAATTTCAAACGAAAATTTAAAGGGTCACTGCGCGAGCCCTTAGTATTGGCCTTTAATGATCTCGTGCTTTGGGGAATTAGTAGATCTCTTCCCTACGGGGAGCAAATCGCATGGATATTAGCCATCTATTTTTATGGGGAATACATTACACGCATGGCAACGCCAGAACGCTGTGAGCGGCATAAGGCCATGAAATCTGAATCCATATTGTCTTTGGGTTTAGCTTATACTGGAACCTCGTACTTGATGGATTATGCCTTTGAGTCCACTGTAGGCACACCGCCATATCTTTACCTTAGAACATTGCGTCACTTATTACTTTTAGCACACATTAATGTCGCATCGCACATGTCTTTGCCGTTGGTCCGATCGGCAAAAGATAAAATTCCTGTCGATCCTTTAGTGCTTTATGATCGCACCAAACGTTTTGCTGTTGATGTTGTATTTGCAGGACTGATGCAAAGAATACCCATTGATTTTAAACCGCCTCCAGGTGCAAAACCATTTATTCCTTTATCAACTGTTTTCAAGTTCCTAACCAGAGTACTTGAAAGTGATTTGGAGCAAGTTAAACCTGCGCCGCCTGGTTTTTTTAAGAAAACAACAAAGTATCTGCTGCCCAGTATGTTTCATAGCCCCAAAAATGCAGTTAATGATCCAGTAATTAAGGAATTTTGGCCTGACATCCGCACTGATTTGCTCTATATTATAGAAATCGTTGAAGCGGCAAAACCAGTTAAAACCCTAACAACGGCGCCTACGGCAATCGCATCTACGGTCAAATATACGCTCCCAGTCGTATTAAACTACCGCTTTGGTTTGCCCATAAAGCTATCCGAGTTTCTTTTATCGTTGAGCAAAAAAGAAGATTTTTGGGATTTTGTTATGGCACTTAAATTATGGATAGAGCGAAATAATGTATCTCATGAGATACTCTTGACTAAAGGAACACCTAATGTAGGCTTGCATGAAACAGACAGAATTATTGAACTTCCTCCAGAACCTCAAGTCAAAGTTTTACCTCCAGCAAATGAGTTAAAAACATCACGAACTTCCACAGTGATTGAAGCCAAAAAGTTAATCCCTCAAAAAACGTTACCCTTAATATCAGCAAATAGTTTATTTTCTACCAAACAGCGCCCTACGCTCGGAAACAATCCACCGCTCAAAAAAACGGAACTTGGGTCATCATCTACCATAGAGGAACTGTCTTCATCATTTGAATACAGTTAGTAAGTTAAGGGGATCGAAGGAATGTATGTAGCTGTCTTGATTCTTTTGATCACCTTAATTGGAATTGCCGTTCGCAGAATGACACGAATTATCATTCCAATTTGGCTTATTACCACTGCAGGCGCTGCAGCTGCGCTATTATTGAAACAAATCACCCCAGTTCGTGCAATTGCAGCAATTGAACCGGATGTGATGCTTTATTTGTTCGGTGTTTTTCTCATCGCGCAAGCGGCAGAAGACAGCGGCTATTTAGAACAACTCACTGACAAAATGTTCTATCACGCGCACAATGGGAAACAGGCCTTGGTCATTATTATATTCATCCTTGGGTTAAGCACTTCCTTACTCATGAATGATACAATTGCAATCATAGGTACGCCCATTATCATTCAATTGTGCCAATTACATAAAAAACTAATCAAACCTTTAATTTTTGCACTGGCATTTTCAATCACCATCGGCAGTACCTTCAGTCCTATCGGTAATCCCCAAAACTTATTAATTGCAGTCAAAGCAGAGATGCCATCACCTTTTTTCCAATTTATAAGATTGCTGGCGATACCCACATTAATAAATCTTGCCATTACTTATCTATTCATATGTTTTGTTTATAAAAAAACCTTAAACGAACCCATTGAAAAACCTACTCCTTCGCCTGTACATGATCACCATACAGTAATACTAGTTAAACTGAGCTTAATGATTTTATGTCTTTTAATCATTCTTAAAATAGTTTTCGATTGCATGCAATCATCCATTCACTTAAATTTCAGCCATATAGCACTTGTCTCATCGTTACCTATTTTACTCAGTAAACAGCGAAGAAAGTTCATCAAACGCTTGGATTGGAGTACTTTGATTTTTTTTGCAAGTATTTTTATCCTGATGCAAAGTGTGTGGGATAGTGGTTTTTTTCAAACCAGCATCAATCATTTTCATCTTTCGATTGCCCATGTCCCTACTATTTTGATAATCAGTATTATTCTGAGTCAATTTATATCTAATGTTCCTATGGTGGCTTTATATTTACCGCTTCTCATGCAACATTCTGTTTCTGATTCAAGTTTATTAGCCCTAGCAGCAGGAAGTACTATTGCTGGAAATTTATCGATTTTAGGGGCAGCAAGTAACGTCATTATTATTCAAAACTGTGAGAAACACCGTGTTAGAGGTTTTGATTTTTTTGAATTTATAAAAATTGGAGCCCCGCTCACCCTCATGAATGTTTTGATCTATGCATGTTTTCTTTAAATCAGTACATAGTCTAAAAATTACTCAGGATTTTCCGCAACTACTTGCCATATTAAATGCAATAGTGTTATATTTACGCGCGAATTAGTTCATTACAAGGCAATTATTGGCAAATCAAAGTTATGGAAATCCTAAGCATATGAATCAATCATTGCCTTCACAGCAGTCCTGTTTTTTATTTCTGACTGTAAGCGTTATTACCTCCCTTATCTTATTAATTAATGTATCGTTCAAAATCGTTCTCATAGAAGGGCTGATGTTCTCTGTGAACTGTTTGATCTGCCCATTAATTGCAGGTTTGTATTTATTAGCATTAAGAAATTGCACCATTAAAGAACAAAGACATTTGCTGAATATCTCTTTACTGGCCTTATATGTATTTTGTATTGGCGTATATATACTCATAAACTTACCCGCAGCCGAATACATGCATAACAATCCTGTTTACCAGATTATTTTTGAAGACATCCCGAAAAAATTCTTTGCAACTACTATTGCTTTTGCACTGAGTTTCTATCTACCGCATCTATTATTTTATCCTAAAACCACTAAAGTTTTACCTTCACCAAAACAATGTATGCTGCTTGCATTGTTAGGAGGCCTCAGCTTTTTTGGATTGGATTTTTTTCTCTTATTTTCAGGGGTTCATCTTCATAGCTTCAAACACATTTTTATTGATTCATTCATGATCGCTTCCATCATACTGCTCATTATTGGTGTATTCTATCTAACCTTTTTACTGAAATACCAGAATTTGCCTATTATCTCAGACCTCGAGCGAGATAGGGAAGCACTTCCCTTATACCATTACTTTATTTGCGTTGCGATCGTCATAATGCTCATTTGTTTAGCTTGCGAATACAGAATAGTAACGATTATTAATAAATATATGGTGCTATCAGCCAGCTCATTATTTTTTCCCGTTACTTTATTGATTAGTACAATACTCGGTGAACTGTGGGGTTATCGAGTCAATCTAAAGTTATGCCTAATCCTTATTGCCACTCAATTCACTTTTGATATTTTGCTTATAGGGATCGTTGCTTTGCCATCGCCAACGTTTTTTAATTTGAATCCTTTTTACAACTACATTATGTTAAAAAGGCTGCCTACTGCTTCTCTGACATTATTTGTTGCCTTCATCAGTAATGCTTTGCTATTACATCACTTAAAGAACTCAAAGTGGGGCTTACACCGACCATTACGTATCTTAATTGCTAATTTTTGTTCTAATTCCTTATTGTGTTTAATTGACTACAGTTTACTATTCGGTGGCATTTATCCTTACGATCAAATTATTAGTTTGGTAGCTAATGTTTGGCATTACAAATTATTTATGACAATGGTTTTTCTACCTTTAATTCTATGGTTCTGTGCCTATATGGAAAAAAACAAAGCATCGACTTTACAGTATGATTGAGTGCTCTAATTTTCTGCAACCCGTCTTCCCTGCGTAGGGATGACAGTTCTTTAGACATCACTGTAGACGGTAGAATACGTATTTTCCTAGTTAAATTTTGTGGGGAACTCCTCGGGAACAAGTCGCGAGACCGTAATGATCAGGATAAATATCTTGCTGTTCTGGAAATATATTTGAATCCTGGTGAAAAGTCAGATTTGAGCTCAGGTTGAACCTGAGCCAAATATGGCTTTTCAGTCATACAGCGTAAAAGTTTATGATTCCTTTTTCACTGGCCGCTTCCAACCATAGACGGTTTTTTGTCTTGATTCAGTAAGGGTCAATTCACCAGGAGGAACATCTTTGCGAATAGTACTGCCTGCTCCTATAGTTGCATAAGCACCTACAGTCACCGGGGCAACGAATTGGGTGTCTGAACCGACAAAAACACCATCTTCAATGACGGTTTTATGTTTATTAACTCCGTCATAATTGCAAGTAATGGTGCCTGCTCCTACATTAACCTCTTTCCCCAAACTCACATCACCCAAATAACTTAAATGACTGGCTTTGGAACCTTCATCAAATATAGCTTTTTTGGTTTCAACAAAATTACCTATCTTACAATGTGCAGCTAATTCAGTGCCTGCTCTTAATCGAGCAAAAGGACCAATAGTACAATTATTTGCTATGTTGCAACCTTCCAAGACACTGTTGGCATAAATCGAACACCCAGCATCCATACTTACATCAGTAAGTATGCAATTAGGTCCTATAGAGCAACCATCCCCAAGAATTACCTTTCCTTTAAACACACAATTCACATCAATAAATACGTCTTTACCGCAGATTAACTCACCGCGTACATCAAAACGATTTGCATCAGCTATAGTTACTCCCTGTTGCAATAATTTTTCAGCATGTCGTACTTGCCATATTCGTTCTAATTGCTGCAACTGCAATCGGTTATTTACACCTTGAATTTCTGCGCTATCTTTTACACTCAGTGTTCTAATTGGTGTTTGACTGGCAACAGCTAAGGCAATAATTTCAGTAAGATAGTACTCAGATTGAGCATTATCATTACCCAAATTGGGCAGCCACTTTTCTAAATCATCAGAAATGGCACAACAAATCCCTGAATAAATTTCTTTTATATTCTTTTCTTGCTCATTTGCATCTTTTTCTTCTACAATGATGGAAACTTCACCTTGGTTGTCTCTAACAATACGTCCAAGACCGCTAGGATCTTCAAGATGGGCAACTAAGAGTGACAAAATGGATTGATGAGCGTTTGCTGTATTGCTGCGCGCAATTAAAGCGCGTAGCGTATCTGCTTGAATAAGCGGTACATCAGCAGATAGAACAAGTACTTGTGTTTTTGGTGGAATAAAAGGTAAAGCCTGCATTACAGCATGACCTGTACCTAGTTGTTCTGCCTGATGTACCCAATGCACAGGTAAGTCAGGGAGTGAGTTCTTAAGTTGTTCACCACCATGACCGTATATAACATGGATTACATCAGGATTTAGTTGCTGTGCGGTTTCCACTACACGAGTTAACATGGGCTTCCCTGCAATTTGGTGAAGTACTTTAGGAGTACTGGAATACATCCGTTTGCCCTGACCTGCAGCTAAAATAATAATTTGTAAATTCATGGAGTTATGAGTTCCTAAGTTAAAGATTTTCAATAAAACAATCTGCCTCAATATTAAATAGGTAAAAGAGGTATGATAACTAAATTACAGTTCAAGGAGTAGAGCTATGCCATCAATATTAGTGAGAACAGTGAAAGCACTTATAGATCGCGTTTTGAATAAATCAATAGAAGATTCGATTGCCGATGATAACGGGATGTTTTATGGATATTTTCGCGATACGAAACACTCCGAACAACAAAGAGGCCTAACCCGTACCCTGCAAAAATGCATTTCAGATTTTGCAACGGAAGACACAGATAAAAATAATTTAGCGACGATAAAAGAGCAGATCAGTAAAATAGACACTGCGGTGGAACTTTTGCGCGCAAAAAAATCGTGGAAAAGAGGTGGTTTGAATGACACCTTAAGTGAACTTAATTCCAGTATAGACCGATTTTATCGGTCACTTAATGAGAGAGCATTTAGTTTTATCGATGTAGCTGATGATGATGATCCGTTTAACTTACTCTGTGCTCATGCAGCTTATTACCTGGGTGAACACATTATTTGCCCTCCTGGAGAAGGCATGCTTGCTAAAATATACGAAACCGTTTCCAATACTATTAGTCATTCTACAGCAATAGAAATCAGAGCTAAAAAAGAAGAGTGTCTGATGAAACACATTCTCAAATGTAAGGAAAAACTAGACGGTTTAGATAAGGAAAAACCTAATTACAAAGAGTTACGTAAGACTTTTGTTATTGAAGCAATAGACGCAATTCAAAGAGAGAATGCCGGGATTTGTGAAGAGTCAAAACCGATTGACTCCATACCTGTACAAGTAACCTTGATTGCAGTGGCTAAAGTTAAAGCACCTACCATAAAGCCCAGCAGAGGACGGTTAAAAGTCGCTATGGACAATGCGCTTGAAGAAATTAAAGAACGATGTCCATCAGTAAGTGAAGAAGCAAAAACCTCATTAACCGTTTAACTCTTTGTATACTCATCCGCAATAATCTTGCAAAGAACCCCCGGAATTCGAAACCAAATAAAAATGTTTCAATCCGGGTCCACGCGTGGCATTCAGTCTTCAAATTCGCGATTACGCAGTCAATTCCCCACAAAGATCAGTTTCCATCAATCTTTTTATTTCGGAAATGTCTAACCGTTTACTGAGCAAATACAGTAGCTTGCAATGTGCTGCTTCAGGGGTCATGTCATGGCCGCTAATCAGTCCTGCTTTTTTTAAGGAATGCCCCGTAGCGTATTGACTCATTTCCACCCCGCCCTGTTGGCATTGAGTGCAGTTAATAATGATCACACCGCGCGCACAAGCATCTTTAAGCAGTTTTAAAAAACGAGGGTCATTATTTTGCGCATTGCCTGCGCCATATGTTTCTAAGATCAAACCACATAAGGGTTGATTTAAAATATAAGCTAAAACATCGGTAGCAAACCCAGGGAATAACCTAAAATTGGCAATAAATTGAGGTTCGATCGTTTGTAAGTGAAATGACTTCCGCGACTGTTTGAGCAAAAGATTTTTCTGTACCTTAATATCTATTCCTATCGCTGCTAAACGTGGATAATTCGGCGAATCAAATGCTTTAAATCCTTGCGAACTAATCTTTTGTGTCCGATTACCACGTAATAAATGTTGATTAAAGTAAATGCATACCTCATGTATGGGCTGATTTGCACAAAGCCATAATGAAGTAACCACATTATCTATCGCATCATTACGTACTTCCGATAAAGGAATTTGGGAACCTGTAATAATTACTGGTTTACTTAAATTTTCCAGCATAAAGGATAAAGCCGATGCTGTATATGCCATGGTATCAGTACCATGAAAAACAACAAAACCATCAAAATTCGCATAGTCATCCGCTATATCCCTGGCTATTCGGTTCCAGTCGTATACGGTCATATTGGATGAGTCAAGCAAAGGACTGTATTCTTTTACCGAATACTCAGGCATGTCTTTATGTTTGAGCAAAGGTATTTGTTCCAATGCAGTTTCCACATAACCTGCAGCAGGTTCATAACCATTTTCTGTTTTAATACAACTGATGGTACCGCCAGTATTAATAATTAAAATTCTCTTTTTCATAGGATTATAAATTAGACTATTTTTCTCAATTATATAACTAAATGATTTGAAATAGGGTAGTACTTTTAATGAGTGAAAAAAGGTGTCCCGATGCTGCAAACAAAGTCTAGAAAAAGAAGATAAGTCAGTTTTTATTGAGTAGTTATCTTTTTTCAATAATAATTACAGATTTAATTGCCAAGGTCTCGCTGTTTATGGAAAAATCAGGCTATTAGAAGTTTAATCTAAACAGTGACATCATGGTAATTGATCGTGCCGGTTATCGGTTGAATGTAGGTATTGTCCTAGTCAACTCACAAAACAGAGTTTTTTGGGGTAGAAGAACTGGTCATGATGCTTGGCAATTTCCGCAAGGCGGATTGGCTGCTGGTGAAACATCATTAGAAGCAATGTTTCGGGAATTGCATGAAGAAGTAGGATTGAATAAGGAAGATGTAGAAGTTATTGGTTCTACCAAGCGCTGGCTTAAATACAGACTCCCTAAACAATATCTGCGTCATGGCAGTGAACCTTTAGTAATAGGACAAAAACAAAAATGGTTTTTATTAAAGCTCATTACCAGTGAGCAAAAAGTTAAACTGGATCTAAGTGACTCTCCAGAATTTGATAGCTGGCGTTGGGTTGATTTTCATGAGCCAGAAGGACAGGTGATCTTTTTTAAACGTCAAGTTTATATGCAAGCGTTAAAAGAACTGGAACCTATGTTGAAAAAAAATCGTCGTACACCTTACGGCATTAAACGAAAAAAGAGGTAATATAAGCGTAGATGCTCAAAGTACTTAAACGGATAGTTCAAGAAGTCACTGCAGCCAAGCAGCTCTCAGAAGCACTTGGCATTCTGGTGCACCAAATTAATAAAGCCATTAATGCAGAGGCCGCTTCCGTTTACCTCATCGATACCAAACATGCTGAATATGTTCTTATTGCAACCGAAGGTTTAAACAAGCAAGCACAATTCCGAGTTCGTATTTCCTTTGATAGTGGTCTAGTAGGTCTTGTCGGCCGACGCGAAGAACCTATTAATCTAGAAGATGCTCCCGCCCATCCCGATTTTTATCATAATCCCTTATTGGGAGAAGAACGTTTTAAAGCATTTTTAGGTGTCCCTATTATTCAACATCGAAAGATCTATGGCGTTCTCATTGTTCAGCAAACAGAACAACGTTACTTCGATGATACAGAAGAATCTTTTTTAATTACCTTAGCCGCCCAACTTGGCGGAATTATCGCTCATGCTGAAGCAACAGGAGAGCTGGCTGAACTAACCCAACCCAAACCTATGGGTGTTACCAAAAAAGTTGAAGCTGGTACCACCGCCCTGGCAGGAATAGGCTCTGTTCCAGGTATTGGAATAGGTACCGCTGTGGTTGTATATCCTCAGGCAGATATTGATGCAGTTCCACAAAATCCTGTAGAGACTTTGGATGAGGAAATTAATGCATTTTATGAAGCTCTGGAATCCACTAGAGATGACATGCACCGTTTAAGTAGACGCATGAAATCCGTTGTTGCAGAAGAAGAGCATGCGCTATTTGATGTGTATTTACGCATTCTTGATAAAGACAGTTTGGGTACTGAAGTAGAGCGGGTAATTCGTAAAGAAAAAATTGGAGCGCAAGCTGCTTTAGCAGCGGTTATTAAAAAACACATCGCTCAGTTTGAAAGTATGGAGGATTCATACCTCCGGGAACGAGCCAGTGATTTTCGTGATTTGGGACGCCGTGTTTTAGCAGCGTTACAATGGTCACAACAAGAAGAAATTGTTTATCCCAAAAGAACAGTTTTAGTTGGAGAAGAAGTAACCGCTGCAGCATTAGCAGAAGTTCCTGAAGGATGCCTGGCTGGAGTTATATCAGCCAAAGGTTCCAATAACTCGCATGTTGCCATTTTAGCACGTGCGTTGGGTGTGCCTACAGTTATGGGCGTTCGTGGTTTAAAATTAGATTTGATTTCCCGCCGCGCCATTATTGTTGATGGGTATTATGGACAAGTTTATATTTCCCCATCAAAATCAGTACTTGCAGAATTCAAGCTTCTGGAGCAAGAAGAGCAGGCATTGAACCAGAGTCTGGTTAGTTTACGGGATAAACCTGCAGAAACTGTTGACAACTATAAGGTTTCTTTACAAGTGAACACCGGTTTAGCTATGGATGCAGGCTTATCCATGAGTGTCGGTGCAGAAGGTGTTGGCTTATACCGCTCAGAAGTCCCTTTTATGAGTCGTGATCATTTTCCTTCAGAAGATGAACAAACGATTATTTATCGACAAACACTGAAAGCCTTTGCCCCACACCCTGTGACTATGCGAACCCTTGATATTGGTGGTGATAAGGTACTGCCCTATTTTCCTGTTGCAGAAGATAACCCCTATTTGGGATGGCGAGGAATTCGTGTCACACTGGATCATCCCGATGTATTCCTGATGCAAATCCGTGCGATGATGCGTGCAAGCGAAGAATTGAATAATTTGCGAATTATGTTGCCTATGGTCACCAATTTAAGTGAAGTCGAGGAAGCTTCCTACCTTATTGATCAAGCATTCACTGAATTACTAGAAGAAGGTTGTGCCATTGAAAAACCAAAGTTAGGGGTTATGATCGAAGTGCCCGCAGCAGCTTATTTAGCACGTGAAATCGCCAAACGTGTTGATTTTATCTCTGTAGGCAGCAATGACCTGACCCAATATTTTCTGGCCGTAGATAGGAATAACGCACGCGTTGCGGGTCTTTACGACGCCATGCATCCTGCCATGTTGCGTGTTTTACTAAAAGTAGTTGAAGGAGGCCATGCAGCAGGAGTAGAAGTGAGTATTTGTGGCGAAATGGCCAGTGATCCTTTAGCTGTTATTTTGTTAATTGCCATGGGCTTTGATACCTTAAGCATGAACTCTTCGAGTTTACCGCGAGTAAAATGGGTTATTCGTAATTTCTCTATTGCGACTGCCCGCAAAATTCTTGCCGAGGTTCTGGAATTTGAACACCCCGCCCAAATACGTTTTCATTTACAAAAAGCTCTAGAGGAAGAAGGATTGGGTAGTCTCATTAGGGCTGGAAAGTCTCTATGAATAGAAGACTGATTGAAAATTGTAGCCTGGGTGCAACGCAGCGAAACCCGGGAGTTTTGAGCTCAGTTAGTCCCGGGTTCCGCTGCGTTGCACCCAGGCTACGTTCTATCGATGATTACGATCCCTTAAATTATGGAAGCGTACATGTAGATAAAAAAGGAACTTAATAAAGATATGCTCACCTTTCCTTATATAAATCCTGTTGCATTTTCAATAGGTCCATTACAAGTTCATTGGTACGGATTAATGTATCTGATTGGTTTTGTAAGTGGTTGGCTACTTGGTCATTGGCGCGCAAAGCACTACCAATTGGATTGGACCTCGGAACAAATCAGTGATTTAATCTTTTATGCAGCCCTCGGCGTCATTATTGGCGGCCGCGTTGGCTATATGCTTTTTTATAATTTCCCTGAGTTACTTCATGATCCCTTGTCCTTATTTAAAATCTGGCAAGGCGGCATGTCTTTTCATGGCGGCTTACTTGGTGTCGCTCTTGCACTGTGGCTTTTTTCTCTCAAAAGTAAAAAATCGTTTTTGGAAATAGGAGATTTTATTGCGCCGCTGGTGCCCATAGGCTTAGGTGCTGGACGTATCGGTAACTTTATTAACGGTGAGCTATGGGGACGGGTTACTGACATGCCTTGGGGGATGGTCTATGGCCACGTAGACAATCAACCTCGTCATCCTTCAGAGCTTTATGAGTTTGGTCTGGAAGGAATTGGGTTGTTTCTTCTTGTTTGGATTTATGCACACAAACCTCGTCCGGTTGGTCGGATATCCGCTGTTTTTTTAATGGGGTATGCAGTGTGTCGTATTATTGCTGAGTTCTTCCGACAACCGGATCCGCAATTGGGCTATATTGCCTTCGGATGGTTGACTATGGGACAAATTTTATCTATTCCCATGCTCTTGCTGGGATTTTGGTTATGGTGGGCTAAACGATGAAAACTTATTTAAACTTGTTAGAACATATTTTACAACACGGCGCCCAAAAAACAGACCGAACAGGCACAGGGACCTTATCGGTTTTTGGTTATCAAATGCGCTTTGATTTACGCCAAGGGTTTCCTTTAGTTACGACCAAAAAATTACATATGCGCAGTATCGTGCATGAATTACTCTGGTTTTTGCAAGGGGATACCAATATCACCTATTTAAATGAAAACGGAGTTACCATATGGGATGAATGGGCTGATAGTCATGGTGATTTGGGGCCGATTTATGGCAAACAATGGCGAAGTTGGCCAACAGTTGATGGCCGCACCATTGATCAACTCAGTGACGTCATCCAACAAATTAAAACCAATCCTGACTCCCGCCGCCTACTGGTCAGCGCTTGGAATGTTGGCGAACTGGATCAAATGGCGTTAATGCCCTGCCATGCCTTATTCCAATTTTATGTCGCCAATAAAACGCTTTCTTGTCAGTTGTATCAACGCTCTGCTGATGTATTTTTGGGCGTACCTTTCAATATTGCATCGTATTCACTGCTTACCCACATGGTTGCTCAGCAATGCAATCTCAATGTAGGTGATTTTATCTGGACTGGCGGAGACTGCCATTTGTATCTAAACCATTTAGAACAGGCACGCACACAATTAGCCAGAGAGCCCCTGCCCTTAGCTACCTTAAATATCAAACGAAAACCGCAATCGTTATTTGAATATGTTTATGATGATTTTGAATTCTTAAATTATCAATCGCATCCGGCAATCAAAGCCCCAATTGCTGTTTAAAAATACCCTTGTAGCCTGGGTGAAGCGCAGCGAAACCCGGGGTATAACCGAATTTCAGAAATTCCCAGGTTTCGCTGCGCTTCCCCCAGACTACAATTCTGCATTAAAAAGTTTGCGGATCTCATCAGGTAAAGGCACGGATTTATTTTGGGTATAATCTACCCAAACAATTTTACAACTGCCTTGTGCCATCAGGATTTCGTCCTGATATAGATCATGATCCATCATCATGCTGGAATTTCCAAGGCTGTGTATTTTGGAATGTAAAGTCACTGTTGCAGGATAAACTACCGGTTTTAAAAAGGTACACGCAACATGAATCACTACTGGACCCGTTTTTCCAGTCATTCTAATATTAATCTCTCTTAGCCAGTCAATACGTGCTTCCTGAAAATAATCAAAATAGCGGGCATTATTCACATGTCCCAGTGCATCCATATCACCCCAGGCAATGGGAAAAACTTTTTTATGTACTTCAACCTTTGAGTCAGTCATTTTCTCTATCTCTCCATTATCCTAGAAAAAGCAGCAGTAACCGTAGCGAGCACATTAAAACTGAACGTTTTAACTGCTTTTCTAGGGTTATGATAAATCCATAGGATCTACATCAATATTCCAACGCACCCCATTCCCTAATTTATTTCCTGCCAGCCATTCACGCAATTGTGTTAACGAGCTTTTAAGAGTTTTTCTTGAGGGAGACTTAAGTAACAACTGCATGCGATACTGATTGGCTTTCCGAGGCATAGGAGCAGGCGCTGGCCCCATTGCTGTAATGGAATGTGTTACGATTTGCTCCTTGGCTGCATGTAAAAACCTTAATACACTCCCTACTGCTTTCCCTTGTGCCCTAATTACAGCCAGATAGTGAAAAGGGGGCAGTTGGGCTTTTTGGCGAGTAGTTAATAAAGCATCGGCGAATTCATTATATCCTTGCTGAATCAATAAATTCAGTAGCGGATGATCAGGCACGTGGGTTTGAATCAAAACCTGACCTGCTTGCTCTGCCCGTCCTGCCCGCCCTGAAACTTGCATTAATAATTGTCCTAAATGTTCTAGGGCGCGAAAATCCTGATTATAAAGCCCAGCATCTGCATCCAGAACAACAACCAAAGAAAGACGAGGGAAATGGTGTCCTTTCGCTAACATTTGTGTGCCGACGATTAACTGCGCCTTGCCCTTATGGATTTGCTCCAAATGTTCATCTAAAGCATTTTTTTTGCGCACGGCATCGCGATCGATGCGCACGACTTCCGTATCTGGGAAGTATGCACTTAAAAACTCATGGATGCGTTGTGTCCCTGCTCCCACAGGTATCAATTCCCTGCTGTTACAGCTGGAGCACCGATCAGGAGTTTTTTGGGTCAACCCGCAATGATGACAAATCATTTGTCCTAACTGTTTATGGAGCGTCAGATGGCTGTCGCAAGCGCGGCAATCAGCCATCCAACCGCATTGGTGGCATAACAGAACAGGAGAAAAACCACGGCGATTAATGAAAACTAAAACCTGATTCTTTTTGAGCAAATGTTCTTTAATTACGTGTAGGGTAGTAGTAGCCAAACCATGTTGAAGTGATTGTGAACGTAAATCAACTAATTGATAGTGCAAAGGAGTTGTCGAGAGTGCTTTATGAGTTAAATGCAACACCGTATATTTTTTTTGCATGACGTTGTACATGCTTTCCAAGCTAGGGGTTGCTGAGCCCAGAATAATGGGTATATTCGCTAAATGGGCACGCATTAACGCGCTATCCCGCGCTGAGTAACGCACCCCCTCCATTTGCTTTAATGACGAATCATGCTCTTCATCAATTACAATTAACCCTAAGTCAGGCATAGGAGTAAAAATTGCAGCCCGGGTTCCTATCACCATTTTAACCTTGCCTTCTTTTGCCAGTTGCCAAGCGACTTGTCTTTCTGATTCATTTAAGCCGGAATGAATCACCGCGATGGGATGTTTAAAACGTGCGGTAAATCGTGATACTAACTGCGGGGTTAATCCTATCTCAGGCACTAGAATCAAAACTTGTTTTTGTTGTTCGAGCACCTTAGCAATAACGTGCAAATAGACTTCTGTTTTTCCACTTCCTGTAACCCCCTGCAATAAAAAGCACTGATATTGATGCAGCGCCTCTGTAATTGCAGCCACAGCCACAGCTTGCTCAGGATTCAGCATTAATGGAAGCGATGGTGAAGTATTTGCTTTTTCTGGCAGTATCATTTGCTGGGATAAAGAAAGAATTTGTGCGGCAAGCAGAGTGCAGAGTTGGCTTGAATTAAATCCTTTTCCCGTCAAACAATGTTTGGCAACCGGTTCTTTTTGAGTACTCAAGAATTCGACCAGTTCAAGTTGTTTTCGTGCACGAGCAGGAATAAGCTTTTTGGCCTCATCGAGAGGCAATGCTAATTGATAAAAATCGCCCATAGGTAATTGGCAAAGCTGTCCCAATCGATATTTTTTAGGTAAGGCGAGCGGCAATACTTCAGACAAAGGCGATTGATAGTAACTCGCGATCCACGAACATAAAGTTAAAGTCTCTGGGGTAATTAATGGTTGCTCATCAATGATTGCATCAATGCTTTTTA
Organism: Legionella bozemanae; assembly: GCF_001648595.1. Taxonomy (GTDB): domain Bacteria; phylum Pseudomonadota; class Gammaproteobacteria; order Legionellales; family Legionellaceae; genus Legionella; species Legionella bozemanae. The sequence continues at coordinate 142,258 of NZ_LBAW01000010.1, forward strand.
ATGATGCAGCATTATATGAGGGTTCGCTTTTACCAATGACTAAACCCAAGCGTGTTTGTTTACGAAATGGAACCCAAACACGCGCACCGATGCAAGGGGTAACTTCTTCTGCTGCTGCATAATCAAAAAAATCACGGTGTGTATGGGGGATACAGACGTGGTAAACGGTCTTTCCATTTTGCTCATTTTCCGGTGCTGTGTTCCCACCTTCCCGAATCTTTTCCAAGGATGTATCGGTAGAAAGTGGCAAAAGGGAGCGCCCCATAGGATGAGCGTGATCGTTTTTATTCATTCGCTCTTTGCCATTGATGACTGGCTGATTGACCTGGAGCAGAAAAAACCTTCACCAAAACCGTATCAATGCGATGCCGATCCAATTCTGCTTTATCTTTAATGAGCTCATGCACAAACCAACGCGATAATTCTTCAACGGTAATATTGGTTACTGGCAATAAAGTCACGTCTTCTTTTAAAAAGGGAATTTTTTTGTGGTTAAAGGTAAAATAATAATATTCCTCATCCTCAGCATATTCCAGAAAAGGGGAAAATTGCGGCATCAGGAATGTTTGATTTAAATAACGGCATAATTTATGAATACGTTCTTTATAATAACGATAATCAAACGTCATCCCATTTTCTTCAACCCAAGTAGTGAGTGCCAAATAAACCCCATACATATGCCCATGTAATGGCTCTCTTTCTGTTGCAGAGAAAATAGTAGTGTGGCCAGCAGAAAATTTCATGGACTCTTTTTGTAATTCCACTGTGGTCAGGTATTTTTTTCTGTTCATAAACTCACTCGTTTATCATTTAATAGAAATCCGTTTAAGGAAATTTCCACATTCTTACTCAGCGCGATTACTTTAAATAACTCCCCCATTTCACTCGGGAGGGTAAGCTGTTTTATCGCTTGTTTTGCTTGTACTTGGTCCAACTCACTATCCAAGATATTGATTAAGCTTAGCAAACCGTTAGCCAGCAAAAAAGAGGCTTGATTTGTAAATCCCGCAATATGAAAACCAGCTTGCTGTCCTGCTTCTGCAACATGCGTAAAATCCACATGCGCAGTTATGTCTTGCTCCCCAGGATGCAATAAAGGATCTGGATGACTTTGATGTTGATAATGACACATTAAAGTCCCTTGATTACGATCAGGGTGATAATACTCATGGCGAGGGAATCCATAATCAATCAAAAACACTACGCCTTGTTTTAACATGCGATAGTTATTCATGATCCAATCATCAATAAAAAGATTCACCTCAGAAAGATAAGGAGTATTAGGCAACGATAATCTGTTATTAATATAATCGAGCAATTGCTGATTATGACATGGTTTAAATAGTTCTGTTAATTGTTGTTGTTCATTCAAAGCGATATAACTTTCCATAATGCCTTGTTCTGTTTTCATAAAACGGTGTACAGGCATGGCATCCAACACCTCATTTGCTAGAACCACTCCATTAAAAGGAGTTTCCGGCCAACGATCAAGCCAGGTAACCAAGTGCGCTAAATGAGGGATTTTTTGTGCAATCAGTTCGCGTTGACGATGGTATAAATTAGCGCTGACTTCCAAAATATAATAGGCCTCTGGCAAAGAATTATGTTCTGCTAGATGTTCTAAGAGAGCAACACAAAGAGCGCCTGAGCCTGCACCAAATTCGAATAACACGGGAGACTCAAGCTCTTTTAATACTTGCTGACACTGATTCGCAAGCGTTTTGCCAAATAAAGGAGTGAGTTCTGGAGCGGTAATAAAATCACCGTGTTTCCCTAGTTTTTGCAGCCCAGAACTGTAATATCCTTCACCAGGAGCGTACAATGCAAGTTGCATGAATTCTACAAAGGGAATGGCCTGGCGTTCAGTCAATAATGCGTGCAGGGTTTGTATTATACTCATAATTAATTACTTAAAAAGTGTAGCCTGGGTGAAGCGCAGCGAAACCCGGGAATTCTTTGTTACTAAATCCTGGGCTACGCTCGGTTTCTCCAGGATAATTTTAGAATAGGAAACATACCTTGAATCCGACAAACAAACAAGAAGTGAAAGTTGCTTTAGTCACTGGTGGTGCGCGCCGTATCGGCGCAGCTATAGTCCAAAAACTACATGCAGCAGGATATAAAGTCGTGATTCATTGCTATCATTCATTGCAAGAAGCCCATAATCTTGCCGCTGATTTAAACGAGCAACGACCAAACAGCGCCTTTGTTCTACAAAGAGAATTATCTGAAACGTGCGCCGCAGCTGAAATAATGACTGCAGTTCAAGATTGGGCTGGACGTTTGGATTTATTAGTGAATAATGCCTCTGTTTTTATCCGCACTGAATTTACTGCGTTTGCTGAAACGGATTGGAATGAGCTTTTTGATATCCACGTGAAAGCCCCTTTCTTACTGAGCCTCGCAGCGCGTCCTTTATTAGCGAAACACTCAGGAGTCATTATCAATGTTAGCGACACCCATGCAGAAAAACCACTGAAAGAATACTCTGTTTATTGTCAAAGCAAAGCCGCTTTGGAAATGCAAACAAAAAGCTTAGCACGTGAATTTGCTCCTGAAATCAGGGTTAATGCAATTGCTCCAGGCGCCATTATCTGGCCTGAGCACGCCAATGCTCTAACTCCAGAAATACAAGAAAAAATTATTGCGAAAACACTACTAAAAAAACATGGCGATCCCGAATACATTGCTCAGGCCATTTTAGCTTTGGCTGAAAATCCTTATATTACCGGTCAAATACTCAAAGTGGATGGGGGAAGAAGTTTACTTAATTAATACTACAAATAGTGCACCTCTAATTGATTAACGAAATCATTTATTTAATAATGGATGAAACCAACAACAAGGATAAGTTGTCAATTTATGAAAAAAATAGCACTCCTTACATTTATTACCCTGAATATCAATACGGTACAGGCTGGTACCATGGGAGAAGTATGCAATCCCGATAATGTAACCGTTCCCTGTCCATGCAATGCCTGGGAGATAGGTATAAGCGCTTTATATCTACAGCCAAACACTAATTCAGACCTGCTAAATCCTATCTTGGCTTTACCTGATGGCAAGTTTCGTACCATTAAGTCCTCTTGGGATTGGGGTTTTTTGCTGGAAGGAGGCTATCATTTTAATACGGGAAATGACCTTAATGTAAATTGGTTACACTTCAATGAAAATCACTCTGGTAGTGTTACTCTTTTTGATACAAACCCAGATACGCCAGCTATTAGTCAGACTACTAATTTGAGATTTGATACGCATCTTGATGTTGTCAATCTTGAATTGGCACAAATGAGCCATTTCGGCAAAAAAACAAATCTTCGTTTTTATGGTGGAGGACAATATGTCAACGCCAAGATTAAGCGTGCTGACTATGAGTTTGAAGTAACTGATTTCGAACCCACCAATACTCTTTTTCAAAAATCAGTAACTCATACTAAATTCCAGGGCGCGGGTCCTCGCATTGGGTTGGACATGTCTCATGACCTAAAATATGGTTTTGCCATATTTGCTCAAAGTGCTACCTCCATACTCCTTGGTGAAAGAAAGGCAAAATTATCTGGAGCAAACATAAGCGGCCCCAATGTTAATCCTTTTAGTGTGCAAGCCAAAGGAACCCATATTATTCCCGAATTAGAAGCGAAACTAGGAGTAAGCTATCAATGGTATGCCCGCAGCGGACAATTTAGCTTAATGGCCGGCTGGATGTGGCAACATTATCTTGATATGTTTCTCCTGCCTCCGGGAGGAAACGCTAATCCCGCAACGATTGTAACTCAGAATGATTTCTCTCTGGATGGTCCTTTTATCAAAGGAAAATGGGTTTCTGGATGTTAAAGTACTTTAATAAGTGCAATAGCCCCTTTTTCCAATCATTTATATCCTGCCCCCACGACGTGTTCGCTGGGGGTGCCAGGCGTTCATGAATGGACGCCAGAGCGGGAGGCAGGGGGTGAGCTATTACATTTTGTCTTCATAAGTCAGTGGGAATCCTGTTTTTCCTTCTTCTGATTGCATCGTTTTTGTTTAAAGGAACAAGTGATTATTCCATTTTACTGATCAGCTACGGCCTTATGCTTGTTGCTCTAATAAGCTCTATTTCCTTTGCTTGGCCCTCCAAATTAATTCAATGCACTACATTAACATTTTGGCTGATTATCTGGCTTGTCTGGGTAACTCTTTTACCTCTGCTGGGCTGGGTTCCAGATACCACTTTTTTCGGCGTTTTTCAATGCTCAGCCTGGATATTTGGCTTTGTTTTATTTAATGGGAATCGCTTCCCTGAGTGGTTATGGAATAATTTCCTCAGAGTGCTCTGGATATTGGGTTTGGTTTGTGCCATTTATGCTTTAATTCAGCTCTTAGTTAAAAATGCAATGCCTGCTGGTTTTTTTGCAAGCAAAAATACTGCCGCCGCCTTTTTCATGATGGTTGACCTATTATTAATGGGGAAATTCTTTACGCTAAATCATCCTGAATTAATTGCAATAAACCAATCCAAAGTACAAAAAACGATAAAAAACATTGCTCTTTTAATTAGTATTTACATAATAACATTTGCATTATTCGCTGCGTTAAGCCGCGGTGTGATTCTTTGTTTTATTTTCTTTGCTGCACTAGAAATTGCTTTGTGTCGTCACGCAATAGAAAGAAAAAATATTTATCAATTATCAGCAATTCTGGTTCTGGCTTTAACTACATTGTATCTGTTTGCTCAACCTGCCATACAACATCGGTTGGATTTACTTGCTCATGAGAAATCACGTCTGGTTATTTGGGAAGGTGCGTGGCACTTATGGCAAGCGACCCCCTGGTATGGCCTAGGCATTTTCAATTTTAAACAGTACTACCCCGCGTTTAGTTTACCGGGTGATGGTTCTAATCTCGAATATGCGCACAATGACTTTTTACAATTATTAATTGAAACAGGCATTCCAGGTATTGTTATTCTGCTTGGAATTATGGTGACATGCGTCGCCTATTTAAGACGTTACCTAGCGCACCAAGATAAGAATCCTATCGCCTGTATCCAGGGTATTGCCTGTTTTGCCGCACTAGGTTCTTTAGTGTGTCATAGTTTTATTGATTTTAATTTCTATGTATTTCCCATGAATCTCCTCATAGGATGTTGTTTAGGATATCTTTATTATTTCTTTAAAAAAGAAGGCTGTATTAGAATTTATTCATTATCTTCTGGCAAAAGCATTTGGATTCTACAAAGTAGCCTAGTGGTTTTTCTCTTGCTCATAAGCAGCTACTTCATTCGTTTTTTAATCCTAGAACACTATATTGGAAAAACTGAGGCTGCACTTCAAGCAAAACAATTTCGTAAAGCAGTTAATTACAGTAACCATGCATTAAAGTCATTTCATTTTGTTGAAATTCAAAGCCTCCAAATAGATGCTTACCTGCAATTGATTCAACAAACAACATCGGATTACTTGCGTCGTTACTGGACGGAAAAAGCGGTGGCTGCTATTAATCAAACAATAATCATGAACCCTTATTTTGCCCATTCTTATTTTCAAATGGCATTGTTGCAAAGCTTAATCCTTAATGAGCCCCGGGAAGCCGAAAAATATTTTCTTAAGACGTTAAAAAATAACCCGCATTATTGTTTGGCTCGGCTTACTTTTGTCCAATTTTTAATAGGGCAAAATGAACTGCAGCCGGCGCAGGAAGTTTTAGAAGCCGGTCTTCATTATCCTATCCCTCCAGAATACATAGAGCTTTATCTCAATTATCTGGCCAAACTTCGTTTTAAAAACGGCGATCAGGAAGGGGCTAAGAAAGCAGCTGAGCGACTACAGCATCTCATTGTTTATAATCAAGATTATAGTGATTTGCTTTAAATTTTAATCTCCATAATCGAGACTAGACATCGGGAGGTAACGCGTGCAAAAAGCTGTGAATTTTATCTAGAGAATCCACTTGATAAAAACGATTGAGTAATGATGCATCAAGCAATTTACCAAAATAGTATCGGACTAAAGATTTACTTTGCAATATCGATTTATATTCATCTTCTAATATTGCCAATTCGTGTAAGTGATTCATAAATAAATTAATTTTTTCGGTTAAACGCACAACCACACGCTCTTGTTGCAGTAACTCCTGATAAAGCCAAGGCTTACCACTTCCAGCACGCGATATCATATAAGCGTCACAACCGCTTATTTCTATTGCTTGGTGTAAACTGCGAACATCATGAATATCTCCATTGGCAATCACTGGAATAGAAACGCTTTGTTTGATTTTGGCGATTTGGTGTAAGTCGGATGCAACATCATAATCATCTATCCAACGTCGACCATGTACAATCAGTGCATCTGCGCCTGTATCTTCAATTTTTTCCGCCAAAAGAAAATCCTTTTCATTACCTTGAATCCGAATTTTTATGGTTAAAGGAATAGTAATCGCAGCACGTACTTCTTGAACGATGCGCACTAACTGTTCTGGTTCCTCAAGCAAAGCACTTCCTGCTCCTTTCTTACGTATTTTAGGTTTGGGGCAGCCACAATTTATATCAATAATATCCGCACCATTGAATTGCAATTGCTGTGCTGCTTGCGCCAATATATGAGGTTCAGTACCTGCTATTTGATAGGCCAGGGTTTGTTCTTGGGGTGCTCGATAAATATAACGTGAGTTTGCAGCATGTTTATGAAGAATATCTGTTGCAGAACTCATTTCAGTCACGCAATATGCAGGCGCCCGATAATGATTAAATAATGTTCTAAATGGGGCGCAGCTGTAACCTGCTAAAGGCCCTTGGATTAACCGATTAGGCAATGTTAAAGAACCTATTTTCAAAGAACTGTTAATAAAAGCGTGCATCAATTTAATTCATGGATATAATGAGGGCCAATTTTAACATACTTGAATCTAGAAAAAGTAGTTTGAGTTCTACTACGCAAGCTAAGAGATCCGAACCTGCTCGATTTTTCTAGGTTGAATAGAAATCGAATCAAACAGGAAAACTCCTTTATGGACAAACGTTATTTATCCCCTTTGGAAATGCTCAATATTGCAACACAACATGCCTATGCTGCTGATTATTTATTACAGCAAATCACCGACTGGACATACAGACAAACGGATCCACTCAGTGTGTTAACCCCAGTAACCTCGTTAATGTATCAAGCCTTTCAACTAACATTGAAAGCTTATTGTTTGCATGAACACCGTCCAGTCAAAGAGCATAAAAATCTTATGGAGCTGGTTGAGTTAAATAGCCATTTAGGATTTTCTCACCAAGAAATCGTTTTATTAAAGACCCTGGCAAAACAACAGGTTTTCCTTAAGGGAACTGATTATGATTTATGGGAAAATCAGCAGCAATTTCATGTTTTTTGTGAACAGATTCTTTCTCTCTATCAGAAATTACAAATGATGATGCCACTAGAGCTTCACCCTGACTATCAGCAATAATGTAGAGGTTGTCATTAAAAGCAAGCCAGGTGTCAATTTAAAACCCCAAAGAGAAGATGAGCTCGCCTTCGCATGACAACATATATCATTGTTTTTTGGGGTTTTACCTTTTTGTTGCAACCGATTAGAGGTGCAGCTGAAGCCTCATTAAATTATGGCTGATGCGTCTGATTGAGTTGCTGCTTTTCTTCAACCATTTCCTTGTCCTTGTTTGAAGTAGCATAAAGACCATTTCTACAAAGCGACTCTCCCACGGTTGTTTTTTTGAATGTTGGTTCTTTAAGCGACTCGTTAAGTCTATTTGCAAGCTCCTCTTGTTGTGCAAGAATATTTTGATAAAAAACGCTATTATTTTCTACGTCCTGTTGTAATTGCGCATACTTTGCTTCCGCTGCAGAAACACGATCAGCCAAGACCACTCGCTCTTCCATTAAACCATTTAAGCGGTCTTGAAGTGCTCGTCGTTGGTTTTCACCATCAGATAAGTACTGAGAAATTGTCTCAGTTAAGCTATCTATTATTGCATTAGCCCGCGCGAGCTCCGCTTCTAATGCTATTTCCAATTCTGTTTTCACTTCCTAAATCTCCAAAATTTTTCCTGTTCGTTCTTTTTATCTGGAAAACTAACTCTTTCCTTTATCGTATTCAACAAAAGTATTTATCTAGGGTCCTGCATCTAGAACAGCAGCATTTGTTGTTAACCGGCGAAGAATAAAAACAAAACTCGTAAAATTCAAGCTCCATTTGCGTCGCACGGTAGAAAGTTTGGCATTACCTTTTCGCGTCTACAATTGCCCCATTCAGATTCAGTAAGCCTGAATACATCATTTTTGCTTAATTTTTAAACAAAAAATCATCTGTAGTACTTGGCATCGCGTGCAATTCACGCTAGGATAGTTTTTTTATTTAAATCCTGTCGATGTTATTTATATTAAGGTAGAAACTATGGAGCAAGTAGAAGACAATAAGACTGGAAATGCGGTGCAACATCAAATATTACAGTTAAGTCATCACTTAAATTCGCAAATTTTAGGTCAGAGTGGATTAATTTCACGGTTACTCATTGCCTTACTTGCTGATGGCCATTTATTAGTTGAAGGAGCACCTGGATTAGCAAAAACACGGGCGGTTAAAGAACTGTCCGATGGAGTTGAAGGTAATTTTCATCGCGTCCAGTTTACCCCTGATTTATTGCCTGGAGATTTAACAGGTACTGATGTATATCATCCACAAAATGGTTCTTTTGTATTTCAACCAGGCCCTATATTCCATCATTTACTTTTGGCGGATGAAATAAACCGTGCTCCAGCGAAAGTACAATCTGCTTTACTCGAGGCAATGGCTGAACGACAAGTTACTATAGGAGGCAAAACCTATCCTTTGCCCGAATTATTTTTGGTAATGGCAACGCAAAACCCCATTGAGCAGGAAGGAACTTATCCCTTGCCCGAAGCCCAATTAGACCGATTTTTGATGTATGTAAAAATCAGTTATCCCGATGCTAAAATCGAGCATGATATTTTAGCTTTATCACGCAAAGAAGCCTTAGGCGCGGCTATGGCCACTAAACCGGTTACATCAGAAAAATTATCACAAAAAACATTATTTGAAGCACGCAAGCAAGTTCTTAATGTTCATACGAGTGATGCATTAGAAAATTATCTGGTCCAGTTAGTAGTGGCAACACGCAATCCTGGTATATACAGTGAAGAGTTAGGTCGTTGGTTGCGCTTTGGTGCCAGCCCGCGTGCCACAATTGCTTTAGATCGTTGTTCTAAAGCCCATGCCTGGCTTTGTGGGAGAGATTATGTCACTCCAGATGACATTCACGTAATTGCTCATGATGTGTTACGACATCGAATTTTATTAAGCTTTGAAGCGGAAGCGGAAGGGATCAATAGTGATGATTTTATTGACTCCTTATTACGCTTGGTTGCTGTTCCATAGCGTAGCCTGGGTGCAGCGCAGCGCAACCCAGGATAACTGGCCAAACAAATAACAGCCTTGAATTTGATGATTCAGTCCCAATTTACAGATCATATGAGGTACACGAGGTTTTTATGGTGAATGGCGTTATTGCAGAATTAAATGAATTAATTGACCTGAGACGTTATGTACAATCCGTTCATTATCGCCCCGAAGGTAAAGCAATACGATCAGGCAATCATTTATCCAAATTACGTGGTCGTGGTATGGATTTTGCCGAAGTAAGAAATTATCAAGCTGGTGATGAAATACGCCATATGGAGTGGCGCGTTACTGCTCGCACCGGCAGACCTCATGTGAAAATTTATCAGGAAGAACGAGAAAGGCCGGTAGTGATTCTCACTGATTTTAATCCATCAATGATTTTCGGTACGCGTATCGCATTTAAATCAGTCATTGCTGCGCGCTTAGCAGCTCTTCTTGCCTGGACAGTAATCAAGGAAGGCGACAGAGTGGGCGGAGTATTCTTTTCAGCCACTGATCACAGCGAATTTACCCCACGCAGCCGTGATATGGGCGTACTGCCTTTGCTGGCCTCTTTAAGTCGATATACTGATCAGACAGAGGTACAACGCGAAGCGCAACCAAGACTGCTTAGTGACGCCTTAGTGCGCTTACGCCGTGTAGTCAGACCAGGAAGCATCCTGGTTTTGATCAGTGACTTTTACTCTATGGATAGTGAATGCGAAAAGCATTTAAAACGATTACGCTACCACAATGACATTCTGGCTTACCATGTGTGTGATCGCGTAGAACTTTCTCCACCTAAGCCTCAGCAATATGCTATGACTAATGGACAGCAAGAAATAATACTCGATACCAGCCTGCACTCAGTAAACAGTGCTTACGAGCACTATTGCCAACAACGCATAGCACACCTGCAAGAGCAGTTTCGCCGCTTACATATTCAGTATGTACAAGTTACAGCAGACAATGATTTAGCGCCATTAGTGCGTCAAACTTTTCCCAGGAGGTCCCGTGGCTAACACTGATCCCTTGGCACAGTTAAAAGACATCCATCTTCCCCCGCCAATTGGTTGGTGGCCATTGGCTCCAGGATGGTATGTGCTCCTGGGTTTGGTTTTACTTTTAGCATTCATACTTGCTTATGGGGTCTATAAGAGGTATCGCAACGCTCTGGCCAAAAAACATGCACTGCTTTTATTAAATACCTATCAAAAAGAATATGAAGAAAAACATAATGGCACTCAGAGCAGTGCCCGTATTTCAGAATTATTACGTCGTGTAGCGCTTGTCTATTATCCACGGGAGCAAGTTGCAAGTTTGCATGGAGAAAAGTGGCTTAACTTTCTAAATGAAACAAGTAAAGGAACTGATTTTAATTCAGTAAAAGATTTGCTGTTAAATGCACCCTTCAAAACAGCAGAAACCATGGATCTCAAACCTTTGTTCAGCACCGCCCAACTTTGGATTAAACAAAGAGGAGTGCCATGTTCGAATTAGCTAATCCTTGGGTTTTAATACTCTTTCCTTTACCCTTAATCTTCTGGTTCTTGATGCCCAGAGCCAAAGTGCAATTGCCTGCTGCTTTGAAAGTACCTTTTTTTGCCGCGATGGTCGACATAGCAGATCAGGAAAAACGTTCTGTTTCTGCACAATATTCACTACTTATTCCAGTCATTATATGGTTATTATTGGTTGTTGCTTTAGCGGGTCCTCGCTGGATTGGTGCACCCAAACCTATTGAACGTGAGGGTTATAACATCATGATGGCTTTAGATTTGTCTGGAAGCATGGAGATTCCTGATATGCTCCTGCATGGCCGACCTGTAAGCCGTTTAAGTGTTGTAAAAAATGCAGCCGATCAATTTGTACGTGATCGTTCTACTGACAAAATTGGTTTAATCCTTTTTGGTACGCGTGCTTACTTGCAAACACCACTTACCTATGACCGACATACCATCCTCCTACGTCTTGAGGATGCTACGGCTGGCCTGGCAGGTAAAACCACATCTATAGGTGATGCCGTAGGTCTTGCTGTAAAACGGTTGAGAAATGTACCTCCAAAAGGAAGAATTCTTATTTTGTTAACCGATGGTGCAAATAATTCTGGTGTACTGGCTCCGTTAAAAGCGGCCGAATTGGCTAGAGACGAAGGAATTAAAATTTACACTATAGGTTTAGGATCTGAAGAGGATTCAAGAGCATTAGTCGGTAATTTTATGATGCAAAATGCTGCAGCAGATTTGGATGAAGAAACCTTAAAAAAAATGTCTGACATGACAGGAGGTCGTTATTTCCGTGCTACGGATACTGAAACATTACATTCAATTTATAAAACCATTAACGAGTTGGAAACTATAAATCAGGAGCAAGCAACAGTCCGTCCACAAAAGGAATATTATCCCTGGTTTGTCGGTTTTGCATTATTGCTTTGTTTCTCTTGGTTAATTAGAAAAGCAGATTTAAGACTGAAAGTAAGCTCTGTAATGCCAAAGCAGGAGGCATTAAAGTCATGATTGCAGATTTTCATTTTTTAAGACCTTGGTGGCTTTTAATGATATTTCCTTTATTAGGATTAGCTGTAGCTTTTTGGCGTCAAAAACCTAAATTACATGCGTGGACAGAAGTTTGTGATCAGCATTTGCTCAGCCATCTCATGCAAAAAAAAGGACAAGGGCAACGTATGGGCTCGATGCTCTGTTTGTTTTTAAGCATTCTATTTATGATTTTGAGTATTGCCGGTCCTGTTTGGTATAAGTTGCCCGTAGCGATTTATAAACCGATACAACCCCGAATTTTAGTTTTGGATATGTCAGACAATATGATGGCTAATGATTTAACACCTAATCGTTTAAGTCGCGCTAAATTTAAATTACATGATTTATTTGCCCACAAAGATGTAGGTCAGTTTGGTCTTGTAGTCTTTACCAGTGAACCTTTTGTTGTCTCGCCACTTACCGATGATGGACATACTATTTCCTCTCTACTTTCTTCACTAACTCCTGATATCATGCCGGTAACTGGACAAAATCTTGATAGTGCCTTGAATGAGGCCAGTAACTTAATCAAACAAGCGGGCTTTAAACAGGGACAAATTTTGGTATTAACAGCAGACGCCCCTTCCGATGCATCAATTGCCTTGGCGAAAAAATTAGCTGAAGCAGGCATTTACTCCTCTATTATGCCAGTCAAAGCGGATAAGAACCTAAATCCGCTATTTAATCGTTTTGCTGATGCAGGCGGAGGACAATTGGTAAAATACACTTCAGATTCAAATGACATCGATCAATGGCTAAATTCCAGTAATAACAATGAATTTGCTTTAAGTAAAGATGAAGATATTCCACTTTGGCGGGATGAAGGACGGTGGTTTTTAATTCCTGCCCTACTGTTACTTTTGCCCGTGTTTCGACGTGGTTGGATGCAGAGGGTAATTGTATGATGCGTTGCCTTATTTTTTTATTCATCTCGTTTTTATCCTTTGCTACCCATGCCTTTAGTTGGCAAGACTTATGGTCCACTCCGGATCAACAAGGGCAAGACTTAATGGCAAAAAATCAATTTAAACAAGCCAAGGAAACATTTACACGTAGTGATTGGGCTGCTGCCGCAGCCTATCGTGCGGGCGATTACCAAAAAGCAGCTGAGTTGTACCAAGATTTAAAAAATGAGCAAGGTTATTATAACCAAGGAAATGCTTTAGCCCATATGGGGCAATATGAAGATGCAATTAAAGCTTATGATAAGGCATTGGCAATCAATTCTACAAATCAGGATGCTCTTTATAATCGCAAGTTAGTTGAAGAACTGTTGAAGAAAGATAAAGAAAAAAATCAAAACAAAGATCAACAAAACAAAGATCAGCAAAATAAAGATCAACAAAACAAAGATCAGCAAAATAAAGATCAACAAAACAAAGATCAGCAAAATAAAGATCAGCAAAATAAAGATCAGCAAAATAAAGATCAGAAAAACAAAGATCAGCAAAACAAAGATCAGCAAAATAAAGATCAGCAAAATAAAGATCAGCAAAACAAAGATCAGCAAAACAAAGATCAGCAAAACAAAGATCAGCAAAACAAAGATCAACAAAACAAAGATCAGCAAAACAAAGATCAGCAAAACAAAGATCAGCAAAACAAAGATCAGCAAAATAAAGATCAGCAAAATAAAGATCAAAATATAAAAAATAATCAGAACAATAATGAGGCTCAGTCAGAAGCGGAGCGAGAAAAACAACAAGCAAAAGAGCAATGGTTGCGTTTGATTCCAGATGATCCAGGTGGATTAATGCGAGAAAAATTCTTACGTGACCATTTACGAAGGGAACGCGGGTGGTATCAATGAAAAAAATAATAGTTATTGCTTTTTTTTGTTTATTCAGTGCACTAGCCCATGCTGCAGTACAAGTGCAAGTCGATCCATCTCAAGTCAGTATCGATGATTCATTCAGTTTGATTTTAACTCAAGATAATTTACAAAACGGGGGTGTTCCCGATCTGACTCCATTACAAAAAAATTTTATGATTCTCGGCACCGAACGTCGTATGAATTACTCGATTATCAATGGACAAACACAATCATCCAGTGAATGGACTATCACGTTAAAACCGCAAAAAGAAGGTAAATTAACAATTCCTCCTATTAAGATTGGCAGAGAATATACCAAACCTGTAACAATTGATGTAACTACTGGTACAACATCACAGAATGCTCCCAGCAGTACTTCCGCGAGTTCGCAGAAAAATCAGAGTCTTTATCTGACTACCGCGGTTGATAAAAAAAATCCTTATGTTAATCAACAAATTATTTATAAAGTAAGCTTATACAATTCCAAACACCTTTTGGACGCAAGTTATCAAGGACCGCAAGTAGAAAATGCTTTGCTCGTCCCTTTGGGTGAGGAAAAGCGTTATCAGACACAAAAAAATGGCGTGAATTTTCTAGTTGAAGAACAAAATTATGCCATTTTTCCACAAAAAAGTGGTCCCTTAAAAATAAAACCACCAGTGTTTACTGCCCTGATTTATGATTTTAATCCTGAGCGGGTTAAAGCCACTGATAAGCCAATGAATATTGAGGTACAGCCCATCCCTAAAGAATTTTCAGGAAAAGTTTGGCTGCCGGCAAAACAAGTCAAACTAATGGAACAATATGAAAATTCTGACCAAACTATTGCTCAAGGCAACACCTTAATTCGTACGGTGATTCTTGAAGGGGTGGGCGTTCCTGCTCAGCTTTTGCCCACACTCAATTTTGCAGAAATAGACGGTGTTAATGTTTATCCTGAGAAAGGAAAAGATAAAAATCGAGTTACTTATGGGGAGCTGATTGGCCGCACTGAGATTAAAGTGACTTATTTATTTAATAAAGCAGGAAAAATTACGATCCCTGAACTTAAACTTCCCTGGTTTAATACGGAAACAGGAAAAGAAGAAATAGCCACTTTGCCTGCAAAAACATTTGCAGTTACCCCTACATCGAACACTGCACCCTCAGTAAATACAAACCAAACTGACGTAACTAAAAATCAGGCTGTTGCAACCCAACCTACAACAAAAAAAGTAAGTGAATCCAGTTCACCAACACAATTCGTTTGGGCTTGGGCAATTGCCGCACTTTTTGCCTGTGCTTGGCTGCTCACTTTAGTCTTATGGGGATTGCAAAAACGCAATAAAAATGCAGGAAAAGGTCAATATAAAACTGCACTAAATACCCTCCATAAAGCATGTATGCAGGGAAATCCTCAACGCGCGCGCGATGCATTATTGAAGTGGGCCAGATTACATTGGTCAGATGCTCCTATATTAAATCTCACTGATTTAATACGCCTTTCAACTGATGCTTCTTTCAAAAAACAAGTACAAGCTCTTTCACAAGTTTTGTATAAAAATAAAGAAAAAACCATGTGGCGAGGTGATGAATTATGGCGCAGTGTTGAGCAAATGAAAAAAAATAACACGAACAAAAAGGAAAATGAAAGTGCGCTACCACCTATTAATCCTTCTTGATAGGCTCAATTCCTAGGTTGCATTTACTTTTTTAAAACCTAAGTATAAAAATTGAAAGAGAAGAACGCTCAAGAACAAGCCGCGAGACAGAAAGAAAGAATGATAAAAAACTGACGAATCTCAGTGAGGGAGGTTGAGTCATTTTGCCCAACCGCCCTCACTGAGATTCAAACATGCTTCATGGACCTGTAACTCATTACATAGATGGATGTTCATTCTCTTTTAATGTTTCATCCTCTTCTTTCTTCTTTTCAGGTCTTGTAATTTTTAGTGGAGAAGCTTGATCTGATTCTTCAGACGGTACTGTTGTAGGAATAATCGGATAATCTTCTACGGTTTTTTTCAATCGTTCTGCAATTATTTCCAGTTTATGTTTATCCTTATGAATCTTCCTGTCTGAAGTCTCAATTTCTGATTCGCTCAGATCCTCTTTTTCGCCTTCACTCTCACTATCTCCTTCGTCGGCTTCAGGTTTTTTTGTCACCGCATTCACTATTTTCTTTCCAAGTGACTTAAGCAGAGGATAAGTAACACGTCCCACAACATAAGCAAGCGCCAAAGAAGCCGTTGCGGCAAGTATTCCAAATCCTACCGGAGGGAGGAATATACAGACTGCTGCGCCAATGAACGCAAGAGAAGCAAAAGCAATACCCACTGTTCTATCTACAACAGCCATTGTTCCCAATTTTTCTATCTTTTGCTTACATTGTTCCTGATCATCGTATAATTTTTTTAATACACTTAAATCCGCTTTAATTTCTTTTCTTGCATTCCTGATTTCTTCTTCTAAGGAATCATACTCCTCTAACTTCCCTTCTTTTTTCACTTTTTTTGCTTTTGTCTCCAGTTTTTCTAAATCATCAATTAAATAGTTGATTAAATTTTTTTTGCTATCAATCTCTTTTTCTATCTGTACCAACTGATCTTTTAGTTCATAACGTTTGTAATAGAGCTTGGCCAAAGTGATTACACTTAGACCTAATGCAGCGATGGAGGTAACTAAGGCAATAATAGGCGCTGAAGGAGGGAATGCGATAGCCGTTATAGTAAGCCCTAGAATCACTGCTGAATATAAAAGACGGGCATTACGAGACAAAGTAATCGGCGATTCTTGCTTGGTTATATAGGCTCCCAAATAAATACATGGGATATAAATAAAATCTAATATACTCGTTACTAACTTAATAACGTGAAACCCTGTGCTTGCAGATTCTGTAGAATCACTTACGTGCCCTGCTACTTGTACCATATGAGTAATTGCACTCCCGGATCCATCTACAGAGTCCATAAACTTATTAAAAAAAGGAAGCATCCGTAATATAGATGCCGCAATGGACTTTTGCGAAACTTTAGTACCCTTCATTGATTTTAATTTTTTTCTTAAATACGCAGCCGAAAATTCTTCGAGTTCAATTTCATCTTCAGTTTTATTAAAAAACATCTCTTATCTCAATAAAAATTGCCTACTTATTAACTCATATTATAACAAGCAATTATGATATAAAGATGAACAAAAACTACTTCTGGAAGATATGCTTGTTCACCCGCGCATCGAATGTTATTTAAATAACTCCCATTCAATGATTCCACATCTTTGTGGAGTTTTTAAACAAAATTAACGCCTCTCTATTTCTTTAATATTGGGACAATGGACAAAAAAGTGTATAATTCCTCTTTTTGTTTCACAAATATTGATCAGTCATGAATCTTGAAAAATTATATGATGTCATTGTTGTGGGTGGTGGACATGCAGGCACAGAGGCTGCTTTAGCAGCGGCACGCATGGGAGCGCAAACTTTATTACTTACTCATAACATGGATTTGCTCGGCCAGATGTCTTGTAATCCTGCCATAGGCGGAATAGGGAAAGGACATTTGGTGAAAGAAATTGATGCCTTGGATGGCGCTATGGCAAAAGCCGCTGATAAGGCAGGAATTCAATTTCGCACCCTTAATGCTTCTAAAGGACCAGCTGTTCGAGCTACTCGTGCACAAGCTGATCGCGTGCTCTATCGACAAGCCATTAGAGAACAACTCCAAACGCAAGAAAATCTGACTCTGTTTCAACAAGCAGTTGATGATTTACTGATCGAAGGAGAACGTGTAACTGCTGTTGTTACCCAAATGGGCCTTACCTTACGAGCTCGTGCTGTAGTACTGACCGTAGGCACTTTTTTGGGAGGCAAAATTCACGTAGGTATGAACCAATATGCGGGTGGCCGCGCAGGTGATCCACCTGCGATTGCATTGGCAAAAAGTTTACGCGATCTTGATTTGCCTGTAGGCCGTTTAAAAACTGGAACACCGCCACGGATCGATCGTCGTTCTTTAGATTACAGCCAGATGACTGAACAGCCGGGAGATATACCCATACCCATTTTTTCTTATTTGGGTCATGTCAGCGATCATCCCCAACAAGTGTCTTGTCATATTACCCATACAACCGAAGCAACACACGAAATTATTCGTAATAACCTGCACCAGTCTCCTATGTATGCTGGAGTTATTGAAGGGGTTGGACCTCGTTATTGCCCCTCTATAGAAGATAAAATTGTTCGTTTTGCGGATAAATTATCCCATCAAATCTTTGTCGAACCCGAGGGACTAACTACGGAAGAAATCTATCCCAACGGTATTTCTACGAGTCTTCCGTTTGAAGTCCAAGTGCAGTTTGTACGGACAATTAAAGGGTTTGAAAATGCCCATATCACTCGACCTGGTTATGCCATAGAATATGATTATTTTGATCCCCGAGGATTAACTTCATTCTTGCAAACCAAACCCATTTCCAACTTGTTTTTTGCAGGTCAAATCAACGGAACAACAGGCTATGAAGAAGCTGCGGCACAAGGAATTATTGCAGGCATGAATGCTGCCTTGCTGATACAGGAAAGGGAACTTTGGTGTCCGCGACGAGATGAAGCGTATATAGGTGTTTTGATTGATGACTTAATCACCTGTGGTACCCAAGAACCCTATCGAATGTTCACTTCTCGTGCCGAATATCGCTTGCTTCTGCGTGAGGATAATGCCGATTTACGTTTAACTGCCAAAGGCAGGGAATTAGGTATAGTGGGTGAGGAGCGTTGGCAGCATTTTGCTGCAAAACGCGAAGCCATAGAATCCACACAGACCTTACTGCATAATACTTGGGTACGTGTAGGCCATAATGAGATTTTTAAAGATATCCTGCTTAATCCCATGCAACATGATAATAGGGCTGCGGAATTTCTCAAACGTCCTGAAATTAATTATCAACATTTATTAATGCTCGATGATTTAAACTTGCCCGAGCTATCCGCGGAAGTGAGCGAACAAATAGAAATTCAAAATAAATATGCAGGCTATATCGAGAGACAACAGCTCGATATAGAGAAAATGCGAAAACATGAAAATACTTTACTACCTGAATCATTGGATTACAGTGAAGTAACAGGATTATCTAATGAAGTGATTCAAAAACTGACCAAGATAAGACCATCTACTTTAGCTCAAGCCGGTCGCATTTCAGGAGTCACTCCTGCTGCCTTGTCGCTACTTTTAGTGCATCTGAAAAAACAGCGAATTGAGGTATGAAAGAACAAATAACACAAATACAACCGCTACTTATAGAGGGCTTGCAACAATTTGATAAGGAAGCACTTAGCGCTTCTTTAGCAGATTATTTATTCTTACTTAACAAGTGGAATTTAGCTTATAATCTCACTGCAATTCGTGATCTTGAGTCTATGGTCGGTAAACACATATTGGATAGCCTGGCTATTTTACCTTGGCTTAAAGGCAAGCACATCATCGATGTAGGAACAGGAGCAGGCTTACCAGGCATTCCTCTTGCTCTGGCCAGACCCGATTTAAATTTTGTTTTATTGGATTCTAATGGTAAAAAAACTCGTTTTCTGGCGGAAGTGAAGCGACAGCTTAATTTAAAAAATGTTGAAATTGTTCAATTTAGAGTCGAAAACTACCGTCCAACTCAAGGTTTTGATACAGTATTAAGTCGAGCTTTTAGCAGCCTTGAACAAATGATTCAGTGGACGCAACATCTTATTGCTGATAATGGAATTTGGTTGGCAATGAAGGGGCGTTATCCTGATACAGAATTGCATGAGATCAAGCAAAGTTGCAGGACAGAGCGTTATACTGTAGCAGGTGTTGAAGGCGAGCGTTGTTGCGTCATTATTGAAAATCAACCTGGATAAGAAGTTAATATCCTAGGAATCTGTTAACATTTCGCAAGCTTGAACCAAAATGAGCCTGATTTT
Organism: Legionella bozemanae; assembly: GCF_001648595.1. Classification (GTDB taxonomy): domain Bacteria; phylum Pseudomonadota; class Gammaproteobacteria; order Legionellales; family Legionellaceae; genus Legionella; species Legionella bozemanae. The sequence continues at coordinate 161,909 of NZ_LBAW01000010.1, forward strand.
CGAGCACCGAAGCATAGAAAATCAGGCTAATTTGGCTAAAATAGTAGAAATGTTAAACTCCTGGATGTTTGCTGCTTCCGGTTTAACCAAGGAATAAATCATGGCAAAAGTTATAGCCATTGCCAATCAAAAAGGTGGGGTAGGCAAGACCACTACAGCGATTAATTTAGCAGCTTCTTTGGCGGCAAATCGACAGCAGGTTTTGCTGATCGACTTGGATCCCCAAGGCAATGCCACTATGGGTAGCGGCGTCGATAAAAGCCAATTGGTGCATACGACCAATGATGTCTTACTTCATGATTGTCTTGCAAATCAGGCATGTCTTGCCACAACCAGTGGTTATGATTTAATACCCGGTAATGATGATTTAACTGTTGCGGAAGTAAGTCTGATGGAACGCAATCATCGTGAAACCTTCCTTTATAAGGCATTGCAACCAATTCAAAGTAATTATGACTTTGTGTTGATTGATTGCCCACCTGCTTTGAATACCTTGACAATTAATGCTTTTGTAGCTGCTGATTCCGTTCTTATTCCGATGCAATGTGAATACTATGCTCTGGAAGGGCTAGCGGCTCTACTTTCAACTATTGAGCAAGTTAAAGCTTCAGTAAATCCTCGCTTGCATCTTGAGGGACTACTGAGAACCATGTACGATGCTCGTAATCGATTGTGTTCTGAAGTCTCAAAACAACTCATGGAACATTTTCCAACTAAGGTCTATAGAACCGTAGTTCCACGTAATGTCAGACTTGCTGAAGCACCAAGTCATGGATTGCCGGCCTTACATTACGATAAAACATCTCCGGGCGCAGCAGCCTATATGGTACTTGCCTCTGAGTTGATTAATAAACAGACTGTTGCAGGATAATTGGGGTAATTTATGACAGTAAAACGTAGTAGTTTAGGGCGTAACTTATCCGCTTTATTAAGTCAATCAAGTGGTAGTCTTTTAAATGAAAAACCGCAAACGGAAACGCTTAAACTTGCGGTTGAATGTTTGCAACCCGGAAAATATCAACCCCGTGGTGAAATGGAAGAAGCGCCGCTCATGGAGCTTGCCCAGTCAATCAAAAAACAGGGACTGCTGCAACCTCTTTTGGTTCGTGAACTGAATAATGGCCGCTATGAAATTATTGCAGGCGAGCGGCGTTGGCGGGCAAGTCAATTAGCGGGACTCACGGAAGTTCCGGTTATATTGAAACAAGTTGATGACGAAACCGCGATGGCCATGGCATTAGTTGAAAATTTACAACGTGAAGATTTAAATGCGATGGATCAAGCGCGAGCCATGCATAGGCTCACGCATGAATTTTCCCTGACACATCAACAAGTTGCCGATCTTTTGTGTAAATCCAGAGCTGCGGTAAGCAATTACTTAAGATTACTGGCTCTGTCTCCCGGGGTCAAAAAGCTTTTGGAACATGGAGATATTGATATGGGGCATGCACGTGCCTTATTGATGTTAGAGGAAGAGCAGCAAAATCAAGTAGCCCAGCTTATAGTTGCAAAAAACTTATCCGTACGGGAAACTGAAAAGCTGGTGGAACGAATTAAATCAGGCAAAACTAAAGATGAACAGCATCATACCGATCTTTCTCACTATCAGGATCAATTGAAAAATCTCTCACAACATTTGCAAACAGCAATTAAACTTAAACCTGGCAAATCAGGTAAAGGCTCCTTAGTCATTCACTATGATAATGAACACAGTTTGCAAAATATTATTAATCAACTCATTAGTTCATACTAACTTTATAGCTTGACTGTGTATTTGCAACTGAATCTTCTACATACCGCTGAAAAACCAGTCCAGCTATTCCGGCGTCCCGCGGCTTATCTACGGGATCTGGAAGATCTGCCCTAAAACACTGGCTCCCGCGACAAGCTCTGAGAAATCCACGCGAAAATTGAATGTCACTTTATGTTGTTAAATGAAATATACTCAACGTTCTACGTACCGCGCTTTATGCCTGAGAGATAGACAAAAAAATTTGGTTTAAGGCATTGAAATATAGG
>NZ_LBAW01000011.1 GCF_001648595.1 Legionella bozemanae
GAACCCGTGTTAGGGTGCTGTGTTGTTAACTGGTGAGTGCCCCCGTAATTGGGAAAGACCCAACGATTTGAGAAGAAGAGATGGTACGTACTGTTTAGAACCATTAAGAACCGTTAAAAATGGTCTCAATGGTACCTAGGGTGGGACTCGAACCCACACGGTGTCACCACCACCGGATTTTGAATCCGGCGCGTCTACCAATTCCGCCACCCAGGCATTTAAGCGGCCATTATAACAAAGAAATAAATTCTCACAATGGGTTTTAGTATATTATTATTTAAAAAATAGTTTATTACTTAAGAGGGGTTTATGAGGAAATATCATTTTGTTATTTTTAGTTTTTTTCTTGCACAATTTACGGCAATGGGCCATGCAACAAATTGTCCTGATCCCCAAACTACTTCTTTAAAATGGGGCGTTCCACCAGATCCATGGGTGGTGAATCCTTATTCGCCTAATCGCCCGCAAGGGGATAAAAATACCAGTTTTGTGCGGGCAAATATTTTGGTTGCTGGTTATGGGCAAGGAGTGGTGTGCACTTACAAGAACTCAGCAGGTGAATATTCAATTTGGTGGCAAGTTCCTACTAAAATTCCCTCACGTCTTGATTACCATTGGATTGATACATTAGGTGGCTTTGTTTGCACTCAAGGATTGGAGCAGTGCCAATTTTATACCGCATGAAACTTTTGAAATTTATGGCATGAATAAATATGGTCTATATTAATTAATGTCATTGATGAAAATGGAGTTTCAAATGAAAAATATTCATTCAGTTTCAAGATGGATAGGCCAGCTTATTGCCATTCTTTTTTTATTGAGTAGCCCATTAATTGGAGCAAATGCAGCGTGTTGTTCAAAGCATGGGGGCGTTGCTTCTTGTAACACAACTACGGGTTATCAAATGTGTAAGGATGGCACTGCTTCTCCTACATGTACTTGTAAAAAATCAACGGGCACAACTTCCAGTACCAAAGGGTGTTGCGCAAAGCATGGTGGGGTAGCACAATGTGATAAATCTACTGGTCATCTAAAGTGTAAAGATGGTACGCAATCACCTGACTGTGCTTGTCATTAAGCTATTTATAGCCTGGATGATCCAGGCCATTTTTATTATGAAATTAGGTCATCAAATGCGATCTTCGGTGATATCTATCATCATTTGCAAAGATTTTTTAGCATTATCGATAACCCATTGTTGATCTTTTGCTGGTAGCCTGTTTCTACTTCCAGTGAATTCATTAACTACGTCGCCTGCTTTAACTTCATTATAAGACATTGTTTTTCCCTGCCTTAATAAATCAACAAGCGCGACTAGATGAGGAGGATCGTTACGCGACATCGTAGCGCATCCACAGCCTATTCCTTTTTCATTTTCTTTTTTGGGTGCTTCAGCCAAATTGACTACTTCTATATTTAAACCGTTACAATATTGCTTTAGATTTTCTACCATATGATTTTCCGTACCAATCGCATAACGTTTAGTTTTAGCACGATCATGGACTACATAATCCCAGATGAATGCTGTGGAACCTGAATGTTGTGCTATTTTAATGACTGAGTTACGGCATTCTGGATGAACGATAGTAGTGTATCCTTGATTATTCCAATAATCACACATTTCAGGTTGATAATGTGTATGTACGGCGCATTGGCTTGCAAATAATATTAATTGGGCTTCATCAAGCTGCTTCAGGGTTTTCGAATCTTGAGCTGCAAGTGAATATTGTGCTCCTGCCGTTCCACCAGGCCAATAAGCAAGATTTTTTATTCCTAACCAATAAGCTACGTTTTCTCCCATATGTTGATCGGGAATAAAAAGGATCTTTTTATTTTGTTTTAGCGCCCATTGAAATATTTTTTTTACGTTAGAACTCGTACAAACAGCCCCCCCTTGGGCACCAGTTAATGCTTTGACTCGACCGGACGTATTCATATAGCAAACTGGCAAAATATTCTCAGCACCATAACGTTCGTTCAAATCAAGAAAAGCAGGTTCAACCATGAAGTCCTTGGCAAGCATCTCCATGGTACAACCCGATTTAGGATTAGTAATATAAACCTGTTGGTTTGCATTCGCTAAAATACTAATAGATTCCGCCATAAAATGCACGGCAGATTCAATAATAATGGATTTTTCAGGATGTTCAGCTGCCATCAAGGCCAATTGGTAGGAATCACCGATAAGTCCTCCAAATTGTTCCACTAAACGGACAATATCGCCACCCATGTAATAATGAGCCAAAAGCAATAATCGCTCACCAAAATGATCTTGAGCTTTTTTAAGATAAGGAGTCATCCAGCCTAAAACTGTTGTAAGCTTACGATCAGGTAAGGCCTGGTACTCTTGAGCATAGGGAATGAATTCTTCTTGATACCAGTCGATCGGATAGTCACTTTGGCAAATACTCATATCATTTCTGATATGCATTAAGGTAGTTTCAGGTTTATAAAGAGTGGAGTTTTTAAACATCAATTTTGCCTCAAATCATTTTAATGTATTACTTTGGTTATACCAGTACTTGTAGTCTGGGTGCAGCGTAGCGGAACTCGGGTTTTCTGGATATAAATAAGCTCCTCAATCCTGGGTTCTGCTACGCTGCACCCAGGCTACATTTATTATTTATTCTGGCGAAGTATCCATCAATCCAAGTTTGGCAATGCTTTCTTGTGCCTCGGCTTTCTTATTTGGGTAATCTTCACGAAAGTGACCGCCACGTGATTCTCGTCTTGCCAGAGCCGCCCTTACAATAAGTTCGGCATTAAGAATAATGTTTCTTAATTCAATAAAATCTCGGGTGATACTATGCTTCCAATAATATTCTTCAATTATTTTTTTACGTTTCATTATTAATTGTAGTAGATCTTCAAGCCCTGCTTCAGTTCGTACTATGCCTGCATAAGATGTCATTTCTCCTCTTAAGCCACGCCATTGAGCATTAATTTGACTGGCGCGGCGGGTATTAACTTCGCTAGGTGCACTCCAGTTAGGAATATGTTCAGTGTATTTCCACGGAGCAGAAACATCTTTTAAAGTACATCGAGCTGCATTGGAACCCATGACTAAAGCTTCAAGCAATGAATTACTTGCCAAGCGATTGGCACCATGTAAACCGGTAAAAGCAACTTCTCCTATGGCATAGAGCCGTTTTAAATCCGTACGTCCATCAATATCCGTAAGTACGCCCCCACATTGATAATGTGCTGCTGGTACCACAGGGATCATATCTTGGCTCATATCAATGCCAATGGATAATAAAGTCGTATAAATCTGCGGGAAACGTTTTTTCAGGAATTCTTTGGATTGATGGGTAATATCTAAATAAACATATCCCATTTGGCTATGTTCAATTTCACTAAAAATAGCACGTGCAACCACATCACGTGTTGCTAACTCCATTTGCTCAGGGGCATAGTGTTTCATAAATCGTTCGCCTGTTTCGGCATTTTTGAGGAAAGCTCCTTCGCCACGCACAGCTTCTGAGATGAGAAAATTATTTAAAGAATGATGATGCAGCAGAGTCGGGTGGAATTGATAGAACTCCATATTGCCAACTCGTGCTCCAGCACGATAAGCCATGGCTACCCCGTCGCCGGTGGCAACCATAGGATTTGTTGTATATCGATACGTTTTACCTGCGCCTCCAGTAGCTAATACCACGCAGTTTGCTAAAAAAGTATGAATTCGATTTGCAGTACAATCCAAAATATAAGCGCCTAAAACCTCTCCTTGAATATCGGTACGATGAGGGTGGTAATGAGTAATTAGGTTAACCGCTACATGATGCTCAAAAAAATGAATTTGATGCTGCTGTTGCGCGAGTTGATTCATTGTTTGGGTAATCGATAAGCCAGTTTGATCACCACAATTAAAAATACGTCGATGGGAATGTCCTCCTTCTTGAGCCAAGTGAAAATTTCCTTTGCTATCTTGCTTAAAGTGAACATTATATTGATTCAGCTGTTTTATCATCTCTGGGCCTTGTCGAATAATAAATTCGACGGCTGGCGAATAACACAGTCCATCTCCAGCAATCAGGGTATCCGAAATATGCGATTCCAGAGAATCTTCTGCTGAAAAAACAGCCGCGATTCCGCCTTGGGCATAACGGCTATTGCATTCAATAGCTTCTGCCTTGCTGATTAACGCGATTTTTAACCGAGGCTGCAGCTGAATCAACTGCAAGCAATATTGCAATCCCGCCAGTCCTGTGCCCATAACAAGGACATCAAACTCAAAGGTCTGTCCTTGTTGCGAGAGTGTCTCACTCATAAAAAGGCCTTTACTAACTGGGTTGCCAAGCCTGTATAGTTTTCTGGCGTGAGTTTAATTAATTGTTCTTTAGCTTCCTCAGGTATTGAGAGCCCCTTAATGAATTGTTTGAGGCTTTGCTCATCAATTCCTTGCCCACGGGTTAAAGTTTTTAATTGTTCATAGGCATTGGGCACATTATAACGACGCATCACGGTTTGTACCGCTTCAGCTAATACTTCCCAATTTGATTTTAAGTCTTCTTGTAAAGGACGCTTATTGATCTGTAATTTATCATTACCTTTGGCCAGGGACAGATAGGCAATAAGGCTGTAAGAAAATGCCATACCTATATTACGCAATACGGTAGAATCAGATAAATCGCGCTGCAATCGTGATTGAGTCAGTTTATTTGCAAAATGAATGAAGAGGGCATTTGCCATTCCTAAATTTCCCTCGGCATTTTCAAAATCAATGGGGTTTACTTTATGGGGCATAGTGGATGAACCCACTTCTTCTGCTACAGTTTTTTGTTTGAAGTAACCCAGAGAAATATAGCTCCAAATATCTTGAGTATAATCGAGCAGGATATTGTTAATGCGTACCATAATTTGTGATACTTCCGCTAACCCATCATGCGGCTCGATTTGTGTGGTATAGGCATTAAAAGATAAACCCAGGGATGTAACAAAATTAGCACAGTGCTTGCGCCAATCAACTTCGGGATAAGCTACAACGTGAGCGTTATAATTACCAACGGCACCATTGAATTTACCAGGGATCAATACTTCACATAATTGCTGTTGTGGCCTTTTAAGACGGGCAACAAAATTGACTAACTCTTTCCCCATAGTTGTAGGTGTTGCTGGTTGGCCATGTGTTCTGGATAACATAGGTACATCTGCATGCTGTTTTCCAAGTAGCGTAATGCCTCCCATAATTTCAGCAAGCGTGGGTTGAATGACCTGGGCAATTGCCTGTTTGACCATTAAAGCATAAGCTAAGTTATTGATATCTTCTGAGGTACACGCGAAATGAATAAAAGCAGTAATTGCTTGCAAACTGGCATTATGCTGGAACTTATCTTTTAAGTAATATTCTATTGCTTTAACATCGTGATTTGTTTGTCTCTCAAATTCTTTAATTTTGATGGCTTCCTCTTCATCAAAATTGGCAAGCAGATCATCAAGAAAGTCCTTAGCTTTCTGATCTAATTGAGGGACTTCAGAAATTGCATTATTGGCAGCTAAAGATTCGAGCCAACGAATTTCTACAGTCAGGCGATAATAAATTAAAGCGAACTCGCTAAAATAAGGACTCAAAGCCCTTGTTTTATTAATATAACGCCCGTCGATTGGAGAGATCGCATTTAAAGCAGTAAGAGTCATAACAGTAGCTAGCCTTAATAATAAAGCACATATAATATTAGATGCGCGTTCAGATGTGAATAAAGTGAGGAATTTTATCAGAAAATTGATATTTTTTTAATACGATTGTGTATAATGATTTCATTTTTGAGAATGTGTTATAAAATTTTTATGAAAACCATCATCGAATCATATCAAGCGGGCCTCTTCCATAAGAAATATTGGTTACAAAATATTATCTCAGGAATTATTGTGGGCGTTGTTGCTTTGCCTTTGGCGATGGCTTTTGCTATTGCGTCAGGTGTACGACCGGAACAAGGTATTTATACCGCGATTATTGCTGGCTTGATTGTTTCAGTTATGGGCGGAAGCCGCTTACAAATTGCAGGTCCTACCGGTGCTTTTATTGTAGTGCTTTCAGGGATTACAGCTAAATACGGGGTTTCCGGGTTACAAATTTCAACGCTACTTGCGGGGTTCATACTCTTATTTTTTGGCCTTGCTCGTTTGGGGGGCATTATTAAATTTATCCCTGCCCCGGTGATTATTGGTTTTACTGCAGGAATTGGTGTAGTAATTTGGGTAGGGCAATGGCACTACTTTTTTGGTCTTCCCTCTGGTGGAAGTGGCCATTTTCATGAAAAATTATGGTACTTGCTGCACTCTTTTCCACAGCTCAATATACCTACAACCGTTTTAGGTTTTTTCTCACTGTTTTTGGTTATTTTTTCCAATAAAGTGCCAGGATTAAAGCGTGTTCCAGGGCCGCTTGTGGCTTTAATGGTTGTGACAGGATTGCAAGCTATCTTTCATTTTTCCGGAGTTGCAACTATAGGTTCCTTGTTTGGTGGGATACCCCAAGGCTTACCCGATTTTAAATTGCCTGATCTCACCATAGATAAGGTGATTGAATTGATAGGTCCTGCTTTTACGATCGCGATGCTCGGTGCTATAGAATCACTTTTATCAGCAGTTGTTGCGGATGGAATGGCAGGAACAAAACATAATTCCAATCAAGAGCTGATTGGTCAGGGAATAGCTAACATTTTTACGCCATTGTTTGGAGGGTTTGCAGCAACAGGAGCTATTGCACGTACGGCAACCAATATTCGTAATGGTGCAAATAGCCCGTTAGCGGGTGTAATCCATGTACTTACTTTAGTTTTAATCATTCTTTTTCTAGCGCCTTTGGCGGTGAATATACCGCTTACAGTACTTGCTGCAATTTTGTTTGTTGTCGCTTGGAATATGAGTGAAGTAAAACATTTCATTAAATTAGTACAACGTGCCCCAAAAGCTGATGTTGTAATTTTGTTAGTCACTTTTTTCCTTACCGTGTTTGTTGATTTGGTGGTCGCAGTAAATATAGGTGTAATTATCGCCATACTGAATTTTATACGAGGTATGGCTTCCAGTGTTGAAGTCCAACAAATGACTCAAGAAGAACTGGCACATGAATTGGCACGACAAAATATAGAAACGTTACCGGATGGAGTATTAGTCTATGCTGTGGAAGGGCCTTTTTTCTTTGGCGCAGCAGAAGCCTTTCAACATGCTTTAGCAGTAACCCATACCGATCCCAAAACATTAATCATTAGAATGCGTTGGGTACCATTTATGGATGTTACTGGCTTGCAAACTTTGGAAGAAATTATTGAAGATTTACAGGGGCGTAACGTAAGAGTGATTTTAAGTGGAGCCAACTCACGAGTAGAAGAAAAACTACGTAAGGGAGGAATTATCAAACTTCTAGGAGAGAAGAATTTCCACAAGGAATTTTCACAAGCTTTGGTTGCATGCAATGCCTATTAGCTAGGTATCCGCTGGATAGATTCGATAAAATGATCGTTTGTCCCTGTGGGATGAAAACAAATGTTGGCTGACAAATAAAGTTTCTAATTCCCATAGCCTCACATTTTCAGTAAAATGACTATCATTTTATGGACTTGGGGTAGTTATGACGGTCAAAACACATATTATCGATTTAGCACATCTTGGCATGCACGATCTGGAACAGGTTGGTGGGAAAAATGCTTCCCTTGGAGAGATGATCAGTCATTTATCCTCTGCAGGGGTATCTGTTCCTGGCGGATTTGCAACAACAGCAGATTCATTCAGAGAGTTTTTGTCCCAAAATAACTTAGATAAGAAAATCTATGAAAAATTAGCGGCCTTAGATCCAAATAATGTGCAGCAGTTGGTCGTTGTTGGGAAAGAAATCAGAGAAATGATTGTCAATACGCCATTTACTCCTGAGTTTGAACATGCAGTACGAGCTGCATATGAACAGATGTCCCACTCTATAGGCCACGATAATTTCAGTGTAGCGGTGCGTTCCTCAGCAACAGCGGAAGATTTACCCGATGCCTCATTTGCAGGTCAACAAGAAACTTTTTTAAATGTCAAAGGAATTGATGAGGTTTTGCTCTCCATCAAGCATGTTTTTGCATCATTGTTCAATGATAGAGCAATCACTTATCGTACCCATCATCAGTTTGCCCACCATGAAGTCGCTTTATCTGCAGGTATTCAACAGATGGTCCGTAGTGATTTGGCTGTAAGTGGTGTGATGTTTACTATGGATACCGAGTCGGGGTTTGACCAAGTAGTATTTATCACTTCATCTTATGGTTTGGGCGAGATGGTTGTTCAAGGCGCAGTCAATCCAGATGAGTATTATGTGCACAAGCCAGGGGTTCAAGCAGGTAGACCTGCGGTGATTCGCAGAAATCTGGGAAGTAAAGCTTTGAAAATGGTTTATTGTGATGATCCTAGCAAGCAGCAACGAGTTAAAACTGTTGAGGTTGATGCAAAAGATCGACTGCTCTTTTCTTTAACTCCGAGTGAAGTGGAAAGCTTGGCGAGGCAAGCCATAATTATCGAAAAGCACTATGGCCGACCAATGGATATAGAATGGGCAAAAGATGGTCTAAACGGTCAATTATATATTTTACAAGCACGTCCTGAAACAGTAAAAAGCCGCGCCAATAAACAAATATTGGAACGCTATACCCTGCAACAAAAAGGGGAGATATTGGCCGAAGGACGCAGTATAGGGCAACGTATAGGGCAAGGTAAGGCAAGAATTATTAAAGATGTAAGTGAAATGGATCGTGTCCAACCTGGTGATGTATTGATTTCTGATATGACTGATCCTGATTGGGAACCTGTAATGAAACGTGCTTCAGCTATTGTTACTAATCGTGGCGGCAGAACGTGTCATGCGGCGATTATTGCTCGTGAATTGGGTATTCCCGCTGTAGTAGGATGTGGTGATGCTACAAAAACCATACGTGATGGTGATGAAGTAACCGTTAGTTGCGCTGAAGGGGATAACGGCTATGTATATGCAGGCTTGCTACCTTACGAGCAAGTTCATCTTGACGTAGAAACCATGCCTGAATTGCCGATGAAAGTGATGTTGAATGTGGGCAATCCGGAGCGTGCTTTTACATTTCAATCCATTCCTAACTCAGGGGTGGGGTTGGCTCGTCTTGAGTTTTTAATTTCCAATACTATTGGTATTCATCCACGCGCATTACTTGATTTTGAACGCTTGAAAGATAAGGAATTAAAACAGTTTATTACTGAAAAAACAGCAGCTTATGCGTCGCCTGTTGAATATTATATTGAGCGATTAAAAGAAGGGATTGCAACAATAGCCGCCGCATTTTATCCTAAGCCCGTAATTGTACGGTTGTCTGATTTTAAATCAAATGAATATGCAAATCTTATTGGCGGTAATTTATATGAGCCGCATGAAGAAAATCCAATGCTGGGCTTTAGAGGTGCATCACGTTATGTTTCTGAATCGTTTGCGGAGTGTTTTGCTTTAGAGTGTAAAGCAGTACGACGAGTTCGTGAGGAAATGGGTTTGATGAACGTAGAAATAATGATCCCCTTCGTAAGAACAGTCACTGAAGCAAGCAATGTAATTCAAGTTTTAAAGGAACATGGACTTGAGCGAGGTAAGCATGGATTACGCGTGATTATGATGTGTGAATTACCCTCCAATGCATTGTTAGCCAAAGAATTTTTAGAGCATTTTGATGGTTTTTCTATTGGTTCTAATGACTTAACTCAATTAACACTGGGTTTAGACAGAGATTCTGGTTTGATAGCGGCTCAATTTGATGAGCGAGATGAGGCAGTGAAAGTTTTATTACATATGGCAATTTCTGCTTGTAAAAAGGCCAATAAATACATAGGAATCTGTGGTCAAGGGCCTTCAGATCATCAAGACTTTGCTCAATGGTTAATGAAAGAAGGCATAGAAAGCGTTTCACTTAATCCGGACTCTGTTTTGGAGACATGCTTATTTTTGGCAAAACAATAGAGACTGTTTCCATTTCCACTATCTTGGCCAAAATGGCTTGATTTTCGAGTCCCAAGCAGTATGGAATGGGAGTGCAGAAAACAAGCCATTTTGACTCAATCTAGCAGGGGGGCGAAATAAATTGCTGAAAGAGATATTCTGTTCGAGAACTATTAAGTGCGCCTTTTAGTGAGGGTATAAAAGAGTAATGCAGCGTTTAAAATGGTGGCTTTTTATTGCGGGATTAGGTCCTGCTCTGGCTTTTGCTTCGACTGAACCGGATCATACTGATCCGGTTGCATTTGTATTACTTGGTGTAACTACAATTTTCTTTTTTGCAATTATTGGTCGTTATACAGCGAGACGCATACATCAGCCCAGCGTTCTTGGAGAATTGCTGATAGGGATTCTTATTGGTAATTTATTCTATTATTATGGATTTCCATTAGCTATTTTGCTGCGGGAAGGATCTTCAATTTTTGATGCAGTGAGACAAATACTTGAAGGGGTACCTTTAAATCAAGCAGTTACTTCAGTTATTCCTAATGCAAATTATGCACAGCAAGTCATTAGTGCTTTAAGTGGTCCTCATGGTGCTGATTTCTTAAAAATTACTTATATTGTTGATATTTTTTCACGATATGGGGTTATTTTTCTTCTCTTTATGGTGGGTTTGGAAAGTTCAATAGAAGAAATAAAACATACTGGCCGTCATTCATTTTTTGTTGCTTTGATTGGTGTTGTTGCGCCCATGCTGCTGGGTTTTGCGGTGGCATATCTATTAATGTCTAATGGCTCTTACCAATCCGATTTATTTATTGCCGCTACATTGAGCGCTACCAGTATAGGAATTACCGCACGCGTGTTGACTGAAATGAAAAAATTACGCACTAGAGAAGCAAAAATCATTTTAGGTGCGGCAATGTTGGATGATGTATTGGGTCTAATCATATTAGCGGTGGTCAGTTCTTTAGTAATTAGTGGCTCCGTAGATATGATGGTTGTCTTGCGTATTATTGTGAGTGCATTGTTGTTTTTTGCTGGCACTCTTTTCCTGGGTCCAATTGTTTTACGTAAGGCGATTCATTTTTTTCGTTTTCTTGAGCCTTGGGAGGCAAAATTATTTATTTCCTTTATATTTATCATGACTCTTTCCTGGCTCGCTTCAGTGCTTCAACTGGCAACAATTATCGGTGCATTTACCGCCGGGGTTATTCTACATGATGACTATTTTGATGGTGTTCCTTTGACCCAACAAGAAAATCGCAGTATTTATCATTTATTATCGCCATTGGAATCCATCTTGGCGCCTATGTTTTTTATTGTGATTGGCATTCAAGTTAAGTTAGAGACTTTTTATCATTGGAATGTAATTATTTTGGCAAGTGGTTTAATCATCGCCGCGGTGATTGGCAAATTACTTAGTGGCTATGGAGCCCGCCCTTCTGATGATCGATGGGTAATTGGTATCGGTATGTTACCTCGCGGTGAAGTAGGTTTGGTTTTCGCTTCTATTGGTCGAACTTTGGGGGTTATGTCAGATGATTTATTTTCTGCAATCGTTTTAATGGTTATGGTTACCACGTTTATGGCCCCTCTTTTATTAAAAGCACGCTATCTGAAGAAGGATAAGAAATAACATATGAATAAAACTTCTTTACACATAGAGGCCGATGTAACACGTGCATTACATGAGGATGTGGGTGATGGTGATGTGACTGCAACTTTGTTATCTGCCCATCTTCAGGCTGAAGCAAAAATTATTTCTCGTGAGCCTATGGTAGTCTGTGGTCAACCTTGGGTTAATGAGGTATTCAATCAACTTGATGAGCAAATCAAAGTGGAGTGGCAAGTTGCTGAAGGTGAATGGTTATCAGCCCCATCTACTTTGTGTACTTTATATGGCTCAGCAAGAAATATTTTAACAGGCGAGCGCACTGCATTAAATTTTTTACAAACTCTTTCAGCTACAGCAACACAAACCCATCATTATGTAGAAAAACTTCGCGGCACGCCAACTCGATTACTGGATACGCGGAAAACGCTTCCTGGTTTAAGAGTGGCACAAAAATATGCGGTTACGTGTGGAGGTGGCTTTAATCATCGCATGGGGCTTTATGATGCCGTTTTAATTAAAGAAAATCATATTACAGCTTGCGGTTCAGTAGCAAAGGCAGTTGCTTTAGCAAGAAAGAACCAAAAAAATATTTTAGTTGAAGTAGAAGTCGAAACTCTGGATGAGTTGCGTGAAGCAATTTGTGCTCACCCTGATAGAATCATGCTGGATAATTTTAGTCAGGACATGCTTGAAAAGGCGGTTAGAATGAATCAACCAAAATATTGTACTTTAGAGGTGTCTGGAGGAATTACGCTGGAAAATATTGCTGCAATAGCCCAATTAGGCGTTGATTTCATTTCTGTTGGTGCGATTACCAAATCAATTCAAGCCATAGACTTAAGTTTACTAATTAGGAAGATTTTATGATGCCAATGATTGTTTTTACAGGAGGAGGTACAGCTGGGCATGTAGCGCCCAATATAGCGTTGATTAAAGAGTTTAGCCATAAAGGCTGGGAAATCGCCTATATTGGTTCTGCTCAAGGTATTGAAAAACAGATGATAGAGCCACTTAAAATCCCATTTTACGGGGTAAGTAGTGGTAAGTTACGTCGCTATTTGAGTTTTAAAAACTTATTGGATCCTTTTAAAATCCTTCTGGGTATTGCGCAATCCTTCTTTCTTCTTAATAAATTAAAGCCCGACGTGATTTTTTCTAAAGGCGGTTTTGTTGCATTTCCAGTAGTAGTGGGTGCTTGGTTAAAGCGGATTCCTGTTGTTGCTCATGAATCTGATATGAGTCCCGGTCTTGCCAATCGACTCTGTTTTCCTTTTGTCAATAAAATATGTTTGACTTTTGAAGCGGGAAAAAAACATTTTAAAAAACAAGACAAAATAGAGATAACTGGTACTCCTATTCGTGAGCAGTTATTTACTGGAAACAGTGACCATGGACTTGCATTGTGTGGATTTAATGCAGATAAACCCTGTCTTTTAGCGATAGGAGGTAGCTTAGGGGCTGGCTCTATCAATCGTATTATTCGTGAGGCTTTACCTCAGTTAATAAAAGAATACCAAGTTATTCACATATGTGGAAAAGGAAAATTAGAACCCTCCTTGGCTGCTCAAACAGAATACAAACAATTTGAATATGTTAATGAAGAGTTAGCACATCTGTTTGCTGCGGCATCTGTAGTTGTTTCACGAGCTGGGGCTAATTCTCTATATGAAATCTTAGCTCTGGGTAAACCTCATATTTTAATTCCTTTACCAGCAGAGGTAAGTCGAGGAGATCAAATCCAAAATGCTCGATATTTTCAAAAATTAGGCATTAGTCTCGTAATTGATGATCGATCTTTGAATGGTGATACTTTACTGCAAACGTTACATGAACTGGAGAATAATAAAGAGGATATTAGAAATAAAATCGATGCACTAGATATTAAGTCCGCCACGGAGCACATTGTATCTATTATTGAGGAGCAAGTTCATGTTCAATCCGCAAGCACTGTATGACTTTGTTTGTCGTCAATGGGAAGAGAAAATCATTCCTAGTTTATGTGACTATATAAAAATTCCTAATAAATCGCCCCATTTTGATCCTAAATGGCAGGAGCATGGATTAATGGAGCAGGCAGTTTCCCATATTGCTAATTGGTGTAAGACGAATGCGCCTGCAGGGATGATGCTGGAAATTATGCGGCTGAAAGGGCGTACTCCATTAATTTTCATTGAAGTTCCTGGCGAAATTGATGAAACTGTTTTGTTATATGGGCATCTTGATAAGCAGCCGGAAATGTCTGGGTGGAATGAAGATTTGCATCCATGGAAACCAGTGTTAAAAAATGGACGTTTGTACGGTCGCGGTGCTGCAGATGATGGTTATGCCGCCTATGCTTCATTAACCGCGATTTGTGCATTACAGAAGCAAGAGTTACCTTTTCCTCGTTGTGTTTTGATTATTGAGGCATGTGAAGAGAGCGGTAGTTATGATCTGCCTTATTACATTGAATTGCTAAATGACAGGATTGGCAAACCCAAGTTGGTTATTTGTCTTGATTCTGGCGCAGGTAATTACGAGCAATTATGGATGACTACTTCCTTGCGTGGCAATTTAGTGGGCGAGTTATCAGTTGAGCTGATTCGTGAGGGCGTTCATTCGGGGGCGGCGAGTGGTATCGTGGCCGACAGTTTTCGAGTTGCTCGACAATTAATTAGTCGTATTGAAGACGAAGTTTCAGGTGAGGTGAAATTACCTGAATTGTATTGTGACATTCCTGAAGAAAGAATAATGCAGGCAGAACAGTGTGCGCAGGTGTTAGGGGATTCTGTTTATACAGAGTTTCCTCTCCATAAAGGGGTTGAACCGGTAACAAAAGATAGGAAGCAATTGATTCTGAATCGAACCTGGAGACCCGCATTGACAGTTACTGGAGCCAATGGGTTTCCTGCCATAGAGGATGCAGGAAATGTTTTGCGGCCGCAAACAGCATTAAAATTATCCATGCGGCTGCCGCCTTTGGTAGATCCTGAGATTGCTGCAACAGCGATGCACAATACATTAACTGAAGAAACTCCTTATCATGCCAAAGTGAGTTTTAAGATAGGTGATGGCTCGCAAGGATGGAATGCTCCTAAGCTTGCTTCCTGGCTGGAAAAAGCTGCTGATGCCGCATCAATGGCCTATTATGGTAAGCCCGCCGCTTATTTGGGTGAAGGTGGAACTATTCCTTTTATGGGTATGTTAGGGAAGAAATTTCCTGATGCACAATTTATGATTACCGGCGTTTTAGGACCTCATTCCAATGCGCATGGTCCTAATGAGTTTTTGCATTTGGATATGGTAAAAAAATTAACTGCAAGTGTTGCTTATGTACTTTATCATGCAGCTTAATGTTTTCAATGATACAACGCTCTATGTACCGCGCTTTATACTTGAATACATATTCTATAGTCTATCGTGATGTCTAAAAGAGGGCCATCCCTGTGTAGACAGGGATGACTGTTATGCCAACCGTGTTATGCAATGAATCTTGAATTTTTTGTTACTTATTAAAATAAGATAAAAAAATTAAAAATTTCTCGACAGGGAACTCAATTCTTGGGATACTTCTGCTCGGCTCTGGAACGAGCCATATAGTCCAACAATTAGGAGAAAATTATGAAAGCAAAATTTATTGCTGTTGTATTGTCATTATCTGTAATTACTCTATCTGCTCATGCAGTCAATACTAAAGAAAATTCGATTAAAAAAAAGCCTCCTGTAGTAATTCATAAAGTTGATCTTAATACTGCTGATTTATCCATGCTTACTGGTTCAGTGAAAGGCATAGGAAAAAAACGAGCGGAAGCAATTATTGCATATCGAAAAAGCCACCATGGTTTTAAATCTTTGGAAGAACTTGCTGAAGTGAAGGGCCTAGGGCAACATTTTGTGACTGCGAATCGAGATAAATTAAATCAAGTGTTTGTTGTGAACAAGATAGAATAATAAACCATACTGAGTCAGCAGTTTATTATTCAGCCTGGGTGAAAGTCTGAAAGACCGAAACCCGGGTTTCGCTACGCTACGCCCAGGCTACGTTTAAGTTGATGCTATTACGTGAACACTAAAAATAAATCAAATTATTTAGAGTACCTGTATTGGCGAATTAATTTGCTGTAACTCCTGATCTAGAGCGCTAATTTTGCTCTTAAAGAAGGTAAAGCTTGTTGCTTGATGAATCGGGATAAACCCTCTTTTATGATGAATGGCTTTAAGGAATTTTCCGATATCACTTTCTTCTCCACTATCCCTGCTTAATTCCTCATTGATGCTTTCCTCAGACAAGGTAGCTATTTTATATTTATCACTAACAGACAATTCTTGGAAAGCGGTTTCAATTGCTTTCGTTTTCTTATGGGGATCAGAAGAGAAAAATCCAGCTCGCTCCAAAATTCCCTTATTGATATTTTCAATAAACTCATTAATCTTCTGCAAACATTTAATTTCAGTGTTTACTTCTAATAACTGTTTGACTTCTTTGCTTGTCATTATTTTATCTTTTATCTTGATCATATCTGACATATTTAAACGCAATGCTCCAAGAGCGAGTAATAAATCAGCTTTTTTAGCACTTAAATCAAGTGGCGCGGGTTGCTCCTTGGGCATTGGTTGTGTTTGTTGACGCAATGCTTCTTTAAGTTGACTATTTTCGTTTTGTAGAAATTCCAACTGAGATCTAAGCTGAGCTACTTCGGGTGCAATCTCACTTGATGATGCTTTAGCTTGTTTTCCTACGTCACGGGGTTGGCGCAATAATTCATTTTCTTGTTGCAAAGATTCCAACCGGGATCTAAGCTCAGACACTTCAGATGTGCCCTCACTTGACGATTTCGAGGGTTGTTTCTCTGCTTCAAGTAGTCGTTGTTGCAATAAAACGTTTTCTTGTCTTAAAGATTCTAATTGCTTTTGAAGCTCAAGAACAGTTTGTTCATGTTTTTGTGCGACACTTAGTTTACTTTTTAACTCTTCATTTTCCTTTTTGACAGCTTGAAATTGTTCTTCCAACTGTACTAAAGCGGTACTTTTTTGTTGAATATCGATACGAATTCTTTCTATTTCTTCCTTGAGTTTCGTAATGGTTTCTTTAGAAGTGGATTCAACCTTCTGTAATCGCTCAAGCTCTGAATGTTGTTGTTTAAGTTGTCTATTTGCTTCATCCAATTGAAGTTTAAGTGTTTCATGTTGCTGCTTAATACTTTGTAGTTGTATCTCAGATTCAGCAAAAACAGATTCTTTTTGTTGTAAGGTATCCTTTGTCTTTTGTAGTTCTTCTTTAGAAGATAATAACTCTCTTTTTATCTTATCTAAAGCTGCTTGCCATTGAGCAGCATAAGTATTGATAAGTTGGGTAAGCGTCATGTTATTTATTGCTTCAGCTTTTTCAGGTTCTTTTTGGATAAGACTTTCTCTAAAGGCAGTAATATAGTGATTGATTTTCGCTGGATTTCCTTCAGGAAAACCGAGTATTTTAAGGGCTTCACTTTGCTCAGTTTCTTGTTTTTGGACTTCTGCAAGCACTTCTTTTTTTATTTTATAACCGGCGTTGGCTACTCCAAAGCATTTTTGACATGTACCTAGGAATTGTTTTATTTGATCAAGAAACTCTTCTGCTTTTCCTATTTTACCCTTTTTTAAAGTGATAATATCTTGTAAACATCGATTAATAGCGTTATACAATGATGCCCATTGTAAGTCTATTCCAGAGGTTGACGCTTGCTCTTTTCCTAATTGTTTTGCCGCAGCTTTAGAGGCTATCTCTTCTAAGTCTAAAACGTTAAAAGGAGTTCGCATAAATTCAACCAAATTAAGGATTGAATCCAGAAGATCATCTACTTTTTTAGCATACTTAGGCTTGAACATAGCCTGTTGATCTTCAGTAGGAATGCCTTTAAATATTAGAAGTTTTAATATGGTTACATGTTTTTTGGCTGGAGAACCCTCTAGACTGTCAAAAAATTTTTTTGGTGTAAATCCTTCTGGAATTAGTGGTTTTACAAAATCATATACTACTTGGATTTGTTCCTCACTTAATTCAACAATGGGTTTGCCTTTTAATACTATATCCTGACGTAAATACGCCCCTAACAAGGCGGAAGCATCAATGGATGCTCTGTTTAATACAGGAATATGAAGTCGATCATCACCGCGTACACTTATAAAATTACGAATATTTTCTTCTACCCTTTTATAAGCGGAATTAGTATCCTTTCCTTTATTAGTTGCTGTTTTCATAAAAAGAAACAGATACAAAAGAAGCTTTGACAGGAGATCCGCATCCCCATCAGTCCATTGTGATAGTTCATTTGCTTTTAAACTGGGCATAATAATTACAACCTCAAAATAACAAAAGGATAATAGGACGCGTAGTATATAATATAATCACATTGACTACAAATTATATTTTCCAATGGAATACGATGATAAAAATCTTGGGTTAATTTAAGAAGCTCATCTGATTATTTAAATTAGCAAATGTTCGTAAATAAAAATAAGACACTTTATTTGGGCTTTTGATTCCAGTTCAAAAATTCAAAATTCTTTGTATGTATAAATATTCACTCTTTAATTTTAAATTGTTGTGTAAGAACTGTCGATTTTTATCCAAATTTAGGATAAAGTAGCGCACAAAAAAAGAATGGGATAGTGCGGCATATGTTCAGAAAATTAAGGGGTGTGTTCTCCAATGATTTATCGATAGATTTGGGAACAGCTAATACATTGATTTATGTAAGAGATAAGGGGATTGTCCTAAACGAACCTTCCGTAGTTGCTTTACGTAATGAATCAGGACAAAAACGTGTTGCGGCCGTAGGCCTCGAAGCGAAGCGGATGTTGGGACGAACTCCAGGCAATATCAATGCCATCAGACCAATGAAAGATGGAGTGATTGCTGACTTTTTTGTTACTGAGAAAATGCTGCAGCATTTCATACATAAAGTACATGAAAATAAATTCTTACGACCAAGCCCGCGTGTTTTGGTTTGTGTTCCTTGTGGTTCTACGCAAGTCGAACGTCGTGCAATTCGCGAATCTGCAATGGGTGCTGGTGCTCGTGAAGTATTTCTTATTGAAGAACCTATGGCAGCGGCTTTAGGATCTGGAATGCCAGTAGAGGAAGCCAGTGGCTCTATGGTCGTTGATATAGGTGGTGGTACTACTGAAGTCGCGATTATTTCCTTAAGTGGTATTGTTTACCATCAATCTGTTCGTATAGGCGGCGATAAGTTCGATGATGCTATTGTATCTTATGTCCGTCGCAATTACGGTACGCTAATTGGTGAAACCACTGCGGAACGTATTAAACATGAAATTGGTTCTGCTTTCCCTAGTCGTGATTTATTTGAAATCGAAGTTCGCGGAAGAAACCTTGCTGAAGGTGTTCCTCGTAGTTTCATTCTGACGAGTGCAGAAATTTTAGAAGCACTTCAAGAACCTTTATCAGGCATTGTTGGCGCAGTGAGAGCTGCGTTGGAGTTAGCTCCACCTGAACTGGCTGCTGATATTGCTGAGCGTGGTATGGTTCTCACTGGAGGCGGTGCTTTATTGAAAAATATTGATACTTTGCTCATGGAAGAAACTGGCTTACCTGTATTAATTGCTGAAGATCCGCTGACCTGTGTAGCACGTGGTGGTGGTAAAGCTTTAGAAACCATGGATTTACGCGGTGGTGATTTCCTCTCAACAGAATAATAAATATAACAGATTATTTAGCAGGAGCGGGTACAGTTCTATAGGATTTGTGCTTGCTCTTGTCTTTTCTGTTTTTCTAATGTTTTCTGATTATCATTATCGTTATTTAGATAATGTTCGTAGTGGCTTTTCCATAGTGGTTGCTCCTTTGCAATATGCAGTAGATTATCCTGTGCGTGTTATTGGCTGGATACAGTCACTGGTTAGTGCAAAAAAAGCTTTAATTGCAGAAAACATGCAATTGCGCTATCAGCAAACCATGTTGGAAGCAGAATTACAAAAATTAATTGTTATTCAAAAGGAAAACCTACAATTAAAAGAGTTGCTCCTCACCTCATCACAAGCAAATATGAGCGCAATGGCTGCACAAATTCTTGCTGTGGATACCAGCAATTCTCGCCAAGTGGTTGTTTTAAATAAGGGAAAACGTGATGGTGCTTATGTGGGACAACCTGTTTTGGATGCGAAAGGAGTTATGGGGCAAATTGTCGATATAGGCCCTATAACCAGCACGGTTTTACTTATCTCGGATTCCAAAAGCGCTGTACCCGTACGTAACAATCGTACTGGAGAACGGGCAATTCTTGTTGGAACCAACGATATAGAGCAATTATCCTTAATTAATTTACCAAAAACCTCATCCATTCATCCTGGCGATGTATTAGTAACCTCAGGTTTAGACAGACACTATCCTGAAGGTTACCCCGTAGGTCTTGTAGAAGAAGTAAATAGTATTCCTGGTGAAGATTTTGTTAAAGTGAAAGTGAAACCAGTTGCACTGCTTAATCGTAACCGGTTGGTATTACTCATATGGCCTGATGCTGAGCAAGAGCAGTTGAACGCGCAAATTAATGAACGTTTAAATGCCAAGGAGACTATGTGATAAGAAATCTTCGCGTACGTTTGTGCTTGGGTTTTATTGTAGCTCTTCTTTTATCTATATTACCCATGCCTGTATTAATCTCAGCATTCCGTCCTCCCTGGATATTATTGCTTGTGCTTTATATAGAATATTTTTTACCAGGCAACTTCAGACTGACTACATTGCTGTTTGTGGGATTATTATTGGATGTATTACTTGCCACAGTAATTGGGGAACACTCATTTGCCTTACTTTTGGTAACTTGGATTGCCTCCAGCAAATCAAGACGATTTCAATTTTTTTCTATGATGCAGCAAATCTTTTTAATTGGATTCTTTTGTCTTTTATATCAATCGATTATTTCTTTAATTGCTGCTCTGCTTGGATTCAATTACAGCTTATTTACCCCTGCAGCCAGCGCTTTAGTCGGCATGTTTATCTGGCCATGGATTCGCCTGCTGGGTGAAGATACTTTGCTGAAACGTTTGGTTTATCGTTGAAAAACCAGTTCAGCTCTACCCCGACTTCCCGTGGCTTGTCCGCGGGATCCAGGAGATCTGCGCTGAAACACTGGATCTCGCGGACAAGCCACGGGGCGTAGGTAGAGATGCGATCAGGAGACAGCTGCCTGCAGCCGGGAATAGTCAAAATGAGCCAATCTACGAGATTTATGAGTCAGTTCAAACTACATCAGCTCCTCTTTTTTTCCCCTGAGTTCTAGGTGATTTGAAAGGGTGATGGATTACTCTATATTCACCAGGTTGTAAATTCTCCAAGCTCCAGTCCCCAATTTGATGGCGTACCAATCTTAAAGTTGGGAACCCAATTGCCGCAGTCATTTTGCGAATCTGATGATTTTTCCCTTCTTTTAAAATAATTTCCAGCCAACTGGTCGGGATGTTTTGTCGGAAACGAATTGGTGGATTACGCGGCCATAATTGTGGTTCACTAATAAGTTTGGCTTCTGCTGGCAAAAAGGTAATATCTTTAAGAACTAAACCTTTTTTAAGGGGTTCTAAATCGGTTTCGCTAGGTATTCCTTCTACCTGTACCCAATAATACTTCTTTTTATTGAATTTGGGATGAGTTAGATGATGTTGCAAAGCGCCATTATTGGTTAATAATAACAAGCCTTCACTGTTTTTATCCAATCGTCCTGCTGCATAAAAATCGGGTTTATTAATAAAAGCAGCTAATGTGTGTTCATGATTCTCACCAGAGAATTGACTGACGACACCATAAGGTTTATTGAAAAGTATAATTTCAGGCATTAAGTATGATATAAAAAAGAGTTTGAGTGTGCTTATAGTAGGAGCTTTCTACATGATGAGCAAATCCTCAATACAATTCATTGTTTTTATAGGTTGATTCTTATACAATAACGCAAAAATTATACTTTATGGTGAAAATTTTTATGAAATCAGCACTCTTAGTTTCGCTTTTTTTTTGTCAGTTTGCCTATGCAATGAATCATATTGTAATAGTTGGTGATGAAAAAGTAGAGATTAAGCATACACTAGGCAAAGGTAAGACCTATGTTCATGTGCATCATAATGAACAAACAGCTTTAAAAGCAGCACAGGCAGTGATTCAGAAAGACGGAGGGAGCCTTATTACTTTAGTACACTCCGGTGGCCGCAACATAGTATTTCATTTAAATAATCAGCGTTATGAGTTTGATCCGAACCGGATTTTTACAGATAAAGGAATTAAAAAAACGCTGTCACAGTTTGGGCCATACACTCCTCGGGCACATCAGGAAGTAAACAAGTTGGCAAGTAAAATTAAACAGTTACTACCAAAAGGTAAAGTAGTTGCTGTTCATAATAATTCATCTTATTCACTTAAAGATTATTTACCAGGAAAGTCGTTGGAACGTGATGCTCAGGCGATTCATATGGTTCCTGAAAATTATTTTCGGAATTTTTATTTAGTTACCAAAATTAATGATTTTCTCCGCTTGAAAAGCCAAGGTTATAATGGTGTTTTACAAAAACCTTCTGCAACAGATGATGGATCATTATCTATTTATTTAGCAAAAAATGAGTATATCAATGTTGAAGCAGGATATGATCAACTGATTGAACAAATCAAAATGTTGCAACATGCTTAGTAAGCTTCCAACTACGAAGAATTAAATAGAAATGGTACTTGGGATTCCAAGTTATCACATGCTATCATTGCCTTTTCTCTAATTTTACGGAGTTGTCAATGACATACGATAAAATCAAAGTGCCTTCTCATGGTGAAGCTATTACAGTTACTGCTGATCTATCACTTCGTGTACCCAATAATCCCATTATCCCTTTTATTGAAGGAGATGGCATTGGTGTAGATGTAACACCTCCTATGATTCGAGTTGTTGATGCTGCGGTTGCAAAAGCATATGGCGATAAGAGAAAAATTGCCTGGATGGAAGTGTATGCAGGTGAAAAAGCAACAAAAGTGTATGGGTCTGATCAATGGTTACCTAAAGAAACTTTAGAAGCGCTGAAAAAATATGTTGTTTCGATTAAAGGCCCCTTGACGACTCCTGTCGGCGGGGGAATTCGTTCACTTAATGTTGCAATTCGTCAAGAGCTGGATCTTTATACTTGCTTACGTCCAATTCGTTATTTCACTGGTGTTCCAAGCCCCCTTAAAGAGCCTGAGAAAACGGATATGGTTATTTTTAGGGAAAATTCTGAAGATATATATGCTGGTATTGAATGGCAGGCTGATACTCCCGAAGCCAAGAAAGTGATTGAATTCTTGATGAAAGATATGGGGGTTAAAAAAATCCGTTTTCCTGAGCACTGTGGCATAGGGGTTAAACCGGTTTCTAAAGAAGGAACTACGCGCTTAGTCAGAGCAGCAATCCAATATGCAATTGATAATGACCGGCACACAGTAACCTTGGTTCACAAGGGTAATATTATGAAGTTTACCGAAGGTGCATTTAAAGATTGGGGTTATCAAGTTGCACGTAATTTTTTTGACGCCAAAGAATATGAAGGCGGCCCTTGGATGGAAATTAAGAATCCTAAAACAGGCAAGCGAATCATCATTAATGATGTAATTGCGGATGCATTTCTACAACAAATTCTTTTAAGACCAGAAGATTACAGCGTCATTGCTACACTTAATTTAAATGGCGACTACATTTCTGATGCTTTGGCAGCCCAAGTAGGTGGTATCGGTATTGCTCCAGGTGCAAATTTAAGTGATAAAGTTGCTGTATTTGAAGCAACTCATGGGACTGCACCAAAATATGCGGGCAAGAATAAGGTAAATCCTGGATCGATTATCCTTTCTGCAGAAATGATGTTACGTCATATGGGATGGACTGAAGCGGCTGATTTAATTATCAAAGGTATGCAAGGTGCTATAGCAGCCAAAACAGTAACTTATGATTTTGAGCGTGGCATGATTGGTGCAACTTTGGTGAGCAGCTCTGGTTTTGGAGAAGAAGTAATTAAGCAGATGTAAAGCGTATGGCATAAATATATAGCCTATGGGAAATGAGTGAAATTGGGAGAGATAAATACAGTCTCTCCGAGGTCACATTGCTTCTGTTAGGTTGTAATTTAGGCCATTTATGATTTCTATCGTGAATGAATGCTATCTAATCAATATGTTTTTGATTATTTCAAAGGCTAATTTTTTCATTAAAATTAGCTGATTTTACTGGCCAAAAGTGCGTAGGGAGTCTATAAAAATAATATAGAGGTTGTATGTTATGAGTGGGCAGAATCTAGAGGAAATTATAAGGCCTAAAGTAGCTGAGCCGGAGCAGAGTACTGAAATCAGAGTGCCTAGAAAGTACAAAGTAGTGTTGCTCAATGATGATTATACACCTATGGATTTTGTAGTTGATGTACTGAAGCATTTTTTTCATCTGAGTGAAGAAATTGCTATTCAGGTGATGTTACAGGTTCATATTCAAGGAAAAGGCGTGTGTGGGGTATTTACGCGAGATATAGCAGAAACAAAAGTAGCGCTGGTAAACGAATACGCCAGAATGAATCAGCACCCATTGCTATCCAGCATGGAACCCGAGTAATTTGCTATGGGCTGAAGAGGAGCAACGACAATGTTAAATAAAGAACTTGAATTCACCTTGAATCTAGCCTTCAAGGAAGCAAAGGAAAAACGTCATGAATTTATGACCGTTGAGCATTTGTTGTTGTCATTGCTTGATAACCCTGCAGCTGGAAGTGTATTGCAAGCATGTGATGCAAATATTGAAGCATTACGCCGGGATTTAATTGAGTTCATCGATGAAACTACTCCTAGAATCCCTGAAGATGAATTGGATAGAGAAACTCAACCTACACTTGGTTTTCAACGTGTATTACAACGTGCTGTATTTCATGTGCAATCTGCAGGAAAAACCGAAGTTACTGGAGCAAATGTTTTAGCAGCTATTTTTAGTGAGCAAGAAAGCCAGGCAGTTTATTTCTTACGTAGAGAAAATATTACACGACTTGATGTGATTAATTATATTTCTCATGGCGTTTCTAAGTATCAAAATAATGATATGCATGAGAACATGAATTCTATGGAAGATGATATGGGCTCATCAGAAGGTAATGAGTCACCTCTAGAAAGTTATTGCACAAACCTCAACCGACGTGCGAAACAAGGAAAGATTGACCCTTTAATCGGACGTCATGAAGAAATACAACGTACAATCCAAGTATTGTGCCGACGCAGGAAAAATAATCCATTACTTGTTGGCGAAGCAGGGGTAGGTAAAACCGCAATTGCTGAAGGCTTGGCGCGACGTATTGTGGATGGTGAAATACCGGATGCAATCCGTGATTGTATCGTTTACTCACTTGATCTGGGTGCCTTGCTTGCTGGAACCAAATATCGGGGTGATTTTGAAAAACGATTAAAAGCAGTATTAAAGCAATTAGGACAACAGGAAGGGGCTGTACTGTTTATTGATGAAATTCATACAATTATTGGTGCGGGAGCAGCCTCTGGCGGTGTCATGGATGCATCCAATTTGATAAAACCCCTGCTGGCCAATGGTGAGTTAAAATGCATCGGCTCCACAACATATCAAGAATACCGAGGTATTTTTGAAAAAGATAGAGCTTTAGCAAGACGCTTCCAAAAAATTGATATTCCTGAACCTACGGTCGATGAAACTTTTGAAATATTGAAAGGGCTAAAAGGTCGATTAGAAGAGCATCATGGAGTGAAATTCACGATTCCTGCATTAAAAGCAGCCGCTGAACTTTCTGCAAAATACATTAATGATCGATTTTTACCTGATAAAGCAATTGATGTTGTTGATGAAGCAGGCGCTTATCAGAATTTATTAACTGCAAGCAAGCGTAAAAAAATAATAAGTGTCACTGAAATTGAGAGCGTTGTAGCAAAAATTGCTCGTATACCGATTAAGAAAGTATCAGCGCGTGATAAAGATACCTTGCGTAATTTAGAACGTGATTTGAAGCTTTTAGTCTATGGGCAAGATCAGGCGATCACCGCATTAGCTTCTGCAATTAAATTAGGTCGTTCTGGACTTAGAGATCCCCAAAAACCTGTAGGTTGTTTCTTGTTTGCTGGGCCAACAGGTGTTGGAAAAACAGAAGTAACCAGACAATTGGCTAATGTTTTAGGCATAGAGTTATTACGTTTTGATATGTCTGAATACATGGAAAAACATACTGTTTCTCGTTTAATTGGTGCTCCTCCAGGATATGTTGGTTATGATCAAGGGGGACTGTTGACGGAGGCTGTAACTAAAAATCCTCATGCGGTACTGTTGCTTGATGAAATCGAAAAAGCGCACCCAGATGTATTTAATTTGCTGTTGCAAATTATGGACCACGGTACTTTAACCGATACAAATGGACGTCAAGCAGATTTTAGACACATTATTCTGGTTATGACCTCTAATGCGGGAGCAGGAGAGTTGGTACGAAATTCCATCGGTTTCTCACAACAAGACAATAGTAATGATGGACTTGAAGTAATTAAAAAACAATTTAGCCCTGAGTTTAGAAACAGACTTGATGCAATCATTAATTTTGCTCCATTGGATGCAGTGACGATTGGTTTAGTCGTTGATAAATTCATTATGGAGCTGGATGAGCAATTAAGTCATAAAGGAGTTACCTTTAACGTCGATAAAATGGCTCGTGAATGGCTTATTGAACATGGTTATGACAAAGTGATGGGGGCTCGTCCTATGGCCAGATTGATTCAAGAGAATGTAAAAAAACCTCTGGCTGATGAGCTTTTATTTGGTAAGTTGATGCATGGTGGTCATGTGACCTTAAAAGTTAAAGATGGCAAGTTACACTTTGATAGTCACGATCATCGAGAGGGTGTTTTTTAAATGACGTTGAGTGTAATAATAATAACCAAAAATGAAGAAAGGAATATTAGAAAATGTCTCGAATCTGTTCGATTTGCTGATGAAATAATAGTATTGGACTCCGGAAGTACCGATAAAACGGTTGCTATTGCCAAAGAATATACAGAGCATGTTTTTTCTACAGATTGGCCAGGTTATGGTGCTCAAAAACAAAGGGCATTATCAAAAGCTCAAGGAGACTGGGTGCTCAATCTTGATGCTGATGAGTCTGTGAGTGAGGAATTGCAGCGAGAGATCCTTGAGGCCATGGCATCTGATTCAGCAGATGCCTTTAGAATCGCAATCCAAATGTACTTCTATAATCAACCCTTAAAATACTCTTCTAGTCCTAAGCGTCATGCTCGTCTTTTTAAGCGTGCAAATGCCTATTTCAGTAGTGACATTGTGCATGAAAAGATAGTTCTTCCAGAGGAGGCACGTATTGGTAAAATCAAAAGTACTATTATGCACCACTCATTTAAAGACGTGAGTCATGTGTTATATAAAATGAACAAATATTCATCCTATAGCGCCAAAACATATATCCTAAATAAAAAAAAAACCAGCTTTATTAAAACATTGGCGAGCACTTCCTGGATGTTTTTTAGATGTTATATCTTGCAACGTGGGTTTCTCGATGGCAGAATAGGTTTTTTATTTGCAGTGTTTAATGCACAAGGAACTTTTTATCGTGGCATTAAGCAATTGTATCAAGACAGCAATCTGGAACAATTGCCTTCTTTGGCAAAAGGCACAGAGGAATTAATTTGAACCTGAGCTTCTTAGAAGAAAGAATCGAAAAATTTCATCTACTGATACCAACCCTTCTCATGTTATTGGTATTTTTTATTCCTATAAGTCCAAGCATTAAGTCAATATTAACTGTAGTTAGCTTGTTGGCCATAGGAATTACCCCTTCTTACAGACAATATTTGTTTTATGCCTTTAATACATTATGGGCTCGAGCTGCGGTCGTTTTATTTCTGTATGTTGTTATCGCCTGTTTATGGTCGAAAGCCCCATTCAAATTGGAATACAATATTGTCAATAAATATTCTAAGCTAATTTTTCTACCGATTTTTGCTGTAGGTTTTATTAAACCGCAAACAAGAACATGGGCTTTAAATAGTTATATATTATCCATGCTGTTCACTTGTATTCTTTCTATATTGAAAATTAACAATCTATTTATAAATGATTTTTTTACTTCTCTGGATCCTGGAGAAGTATTTTATAATCATATTGTTACTGGAATCATGATTGCTTTGGCAGTTTATTTTGCGGGGATTTTGCTGCTCCAAGCAAATACCGGCAAATGGTTGCGATCTTTATATTTATCCATGATTGTATTAGGAAGCTATCAAATATTTTTTATTAATTCAGGAAGAGCAGGCTACATCATTTATGGTGTATTAATGTGCTTGTTGATTGTGCAAAAATTCCCTCTTAGAAAAGCTTTAATAGGGCTTGTACTGTTTATGAGTGTGAGTGGTTTGGCATTTATGCTTAGCCCAGTAATGCAAGATGGCGCTTACTCCCTGGTGAATGATCTTAGGCTCTTAAAGTACAATCAAACAGATACTTCTTTAGGTTATAGATATCAGTTTCATCGATATGCAAAAACTTTATTTAAAAAACATCCAATTGTAGGAGTAGGGACAGGAGGGTTTCAATATCACTTTATTAAAGATCAACCTGTTCCTTCCTGGGGACATAAGCTTAATGAACCTCATGGCCAATATTGGCTGACCCTTGCGGAACTGGGTTTGATAGGAATTGCTCTTTTTCTTTTTTTCATTGGTACATTGTTTATTACTGCATTAAAGCTTAAAGAAATGAAACCGTTTCTATTGGGCATGCTGGTTTCTTTTTGTTTGTTATGTTTCTCGGATACTATATTCTGTTACTCAGCAATAGGGTATTTGTTGATTCTTTTCAGCGCATTATGTTTTGGTGAAGCAATTGAAAAAGAGGGAATAGCTTACAAAAAAATAATTAAAGAAAAATTGGAACTTAATATAAATTTTTCATTTGTATTCTGGGTAAGGGCCCGCAAATCCTAATTTGGGGAGTTTATGAATAGGAAAATCCGTGTTATAGCCTGGTTGTCATAATCTATAGCTCTGGTTTTCTTAATCCAACAATTGTACCGGCCAAAAATGGTAAAAATGATGCACCGGTCCATTTCCTAGACCAATACGTTCTTCCTTTGCAGCTTTTATGGCATTGAACAAATAATTTTTTGCAATGCTACATGCTTTAATTAAATCAATTTTTTGGGCAAGGCAAGCCGTTATCGCTGCAGAAAGAGTGCATCCAGTTCCATGGGTATTTTGTGAATTAATTCTTGGGCTTGCAAACCAATGAGTGTCCCCATTTACTCCTATTAATAAATCATTCGACTCTAATGATTGCAGATGGCCGCCTTTGAGTAAAACGTATTTTGGTCCAAAATCAAGCAATTTTTGACCAATGTACTTCATTTCTTTTTCAGATGAAACATTTATTCCAGTAAAAGTAGATGCTTCTGGAAGATTAGGGGTAATTAAAGTAGCAAGCGGCATAAGTTCTGTTATCAAAGAGTCTACAGCTTCGGGCAATAATAAAGGATCGCCACTTTTAGCAACAGTTACAGGATCAATGACAATAGGAATATCTGCTGCTTTTCGTTTAAGAAATGATGAGACTAAGCCAATGATCTCGCTATTGAAGAGCATACCTATTTTTATACCGTCAGGTTTAATGTCATCGAAAATGGCATTTAGTTGATCTTCTATAGCTTGCAATGGAATGCTGTAACAGCTTTTTACACCACAAGTATTTTGTACAGGCAATGCCGTAAGTACGGTCATTCCATAGCACCCCAATGCAGAGAATGTCTTGAGGTCAGCTTGAATTCCAGCCCCGCCAGAGCCATCAAATCCTGCTATAGATAAGGCTTTGTAGTGCATTAATGATTCCTCTATCGCAAGATAAGTGCTAATGGGGCAGGTGCTTTTATTTGCTTATGAGCCCATTGGTTACCAAAACAAGAAGTTTCCTATTGCCACCTTGAAAAATAATTGGAGCTTACCACGCTGCAATTTTCTCTTCTGGTCGCAAAGAACATTCTTCTGAAACGGAACCGTCATTACATACAACGAACCCAGTTATGGAGTAAGTAGAAACAACCCCACCTTTCCATAAGCAGCAACCTCGAAACAGATTTAAATCCATCACTGCATGGGGTGTACAATAACATGTAGAGTAAAAACCATTTTTACACACAAGACGGCCTGCTGATGAGTCGCAGTAACTGATGCCGCCCATCTGGCTGCAGCATCCAGAAGGAAGAAATTGGGTTGTTGCGGCGTATAAAGGTGAAATAAGAAGACTTAATATACTAATACAAAAAAGAGTTTTAAGTGACTGCATCTTGATTTCTCGAATTATTTTTTTGTTTTTAGGATAGCATAGGGTCTGTTTCCATTTCCACTATCTTGGCCAAACTGCTCTGATTTTCTGCGCTACTCTGTTTAATACCGCATGCAAGCACTTCTGCACTAGAAAATCAGGCAC
The DNA here is from genome assembly GCF_001648595.1 of Legionella bozemanae. GTDB lineage: Bacteria > Pseudomonadota > Gammaproteobacteria > Legionellales > Legionellaceae > Legionella > Legionella bozemanae. Next base: position 30,002 of record NZ_LBAW01000011.1, read on the forward strand.
TGACTTAAGAGCAAGCATAGATCCTAATATTTTAAAAATTAGTAGATGGAATTTGAATTATCTGGAGGTAATTAGGATACATTGCAAATAGATAGCTTGTAGCCAAACCGGCTAAAAGACCAAATAAATGCGCCTCCCAGGATACTCCTTTTTCTTTGGGGAAAATACCAAAGAAGATACCAGCAAAATAATAAATACAAATGATGCCTAAGATGATGGTAGTTAATGTCCCGCTTTGATAAATATTACTCACTAAAAAACCCCAGTAGCCAGTAATTAAACCACTGGCACCTATGTGTAAACCAGGTTTGGCAAAACACCAGATAGCAATGCCGCTTAAAACTGTAATCATTATTGTAACGACAAGAAAGTAACTCAGTCCATTAATCAAAATGAAATTGCTTAAAACTACTAAAGGGATCGAGTTAAAAAATATATGGTTGAAATTCGCATGTAAAAGTGGGGCAAATAAAATGCCAGGCAAGCCATAGACACGCCGTGGAATAATACCCAACAATAATATTTTTCTAAAAAACAGACTTGCAAAAAAGAAAAGCCAAATAATCAATAAAATAATTTCTAAAATGGGAATGTTATTTTTTGTCTGGCTTATAATCCAATTAAGGCTATTATTTAATTCTTCAAGCATTTTTTACTCGTGTATTTGAGTGATTTCACAAGTTAAATCGCCTTGTGCCAATCGTACATCGATTGTATCGCCAATCCTTACTTGTTTACTGGAAAACAACACCTTATATTTTTTCGTTGCAATAGCATATCCTCTATCCAGTGTAGCTAAGGGACTGACTGCGTGCAAGGTGGATAATTGTGTTCTCAATTGATATTTGAGTTGATTGATCTTATTTTGCATGTGATGGATTAATTGCGTTGAAATTTTTTGTAAAAGTATTAGTGTTTGCTTGATTTGTGTTTTTGGGTTTTTAGAATTCAAATGGTTGATGCACAGATGAAGTTGATGTTTTTTTTGCTTTATGATGTAGCTCATGCAAGCAATCAATTGTCGCTCCAGGTAATCGGTAGTTTGCCAGTAACTGGCAATGGTCTTTTGCGGTGAGGATATTTTCTCGATTAAGTGCTGTAATTTTATTTGGTATTTTTGCAAAAAACGGTACATTGCTTGATGCATACGCGAGATGGAGTGATTTAATAATTTCAACAATTCATTACAATCAGGGGTCACTGCAGCAGCCGCTGCTGTAGGAGTTTCTGCTCTGTAATCCGCTACAAAATCGGCAATTGTAAAGTCTGTTTCGTGTCCTACACCTGATACAATAGGTATTGAGCTGTTTGCAATGTCACGTGCTAATTGTTCATCATTAAATGCCCATAAATCTTCAATACTTCCTCCTCCACGCGCAAGCAGGAGCACATCACAGCGTTTCTCTGAATTCGCACGTCTTAATGCCTTAATCAGTTGTGGTGCTGCTGACGCACCTTGAACCTCACTTGGATAGATGAAGACATTAGCCAAGGGAAATCGTCGTGCAAGAGTGGATAATATATCGCGAATTGCCGCACCAGTGGTTGAGGTAATTACTCCAATGGCACGAGGCATGACGGGAATTGGTCTTTTTTTTATTGAATCAAATAAACCTTCAGCAGCCAGTTTATTTTTTAACTCTTCAAAACGCTGATAAAGCGCCCCTAAGCCTGCTTCGGTCATTTGTTCTACGATTAATTGATAATCGCCACGGGCTTCATACAGACTTAATCTTCCGCTGGCGACTATATGTTGTCCGTCGCATAGCTTATATGCAAGCGCACTGGTATGGCGATTTTTAAAGTAAACACAGCGAATTTGGGCATGAGTATCTTTCAAGGTAAAATATAAATGCCCAGATATCGGTTTACTCAAATTAGAGAGTTCTCCTTCGACATGAACCATACCCAGCTCATTTTCAAGATAGCTTTTAACCTGTCGATTAAGCTGGCTGACAGTAAGGATTGTGTTCATTTTTTCTGTAATCAATTGTGATTGTCCTCCTGCAATGACAGATTTTAAATTTTAAGCATAAAGTTTTGTATTTCACATGAAGAGTATCAAAATTAATAACTTACTTATAGAGATAAAGAATTTCATTTCATCTAAGAGCCTATCTTGGCAAACCTTCTCAGAATAAGCTATGATCCCCGCTTTAAAAATAATAAATAAAAATAAAATGAACTCATTCCAAAATAAAAAATTAGGTGTTTTCAGCTCATTTTTGTTTTTACTCATAACCATGAGTGTGACTGGTTGTGTCGACCTGTCAGGTGGTAGGGCTTCAGAGAAAAGGCCAATACCTAAAACAGCTCAGTCTGTGATTCATCAATCTGCAACCCAGAAAGCAACGAAAAAAGCAACGAAGACAGTGAAAAAAAGCAAGTCACAGCTCTATCATGGCGAAGTGCATACTATGCTGGGCGGGTTGGGGGTTTTTAGCACGGGGATGAGAACACTTAGCAATACCGTTGAAGAAGAGTGTAATGTAGCAGCACCCAGTGACATGTGGTACAACGCGGGTAATGTGACTCGTGAAATTGTTACTTATTATCAGAAACATAAACAGCATAGACCTATTATTCTGGTGGGACATTCTTTAGGTGCAAATGAACAAATTAAGGTTGCACGTAATTTAAATAAAGCCGGTATTCCTGTGGACTTATTGGTTACTGTTGATGCTGTATCTCAAACTATTGTGCCTCCTAATGTAAAACATGCGATGAACTTTTACAAATCTGGGTATGTGCCCATGTTTAGTGGTTTGAAGCTCAAAGCTGTAAATCCGGAACAAACTCGTATTGACAACATTAATGTTGCTGCGATAAAAGGCGTTACAGTAAATCATTTCACTATTGATAAAGAGCCTGTTGTACAAGCAATGATAATGGAAGAAGTAAAAAAGGTGTTGAGTAATGCAAATAAAGCAAAAGGGTAAAGAAAATTTTCCTCGTGTCTGCGTTATCGGAGCAGGTCCAAGCGGACTTGCTGCAATTAAAAACTTACAAGAGCAAGGTGTAACAGATATCACTGTATTTGAAAAAAATAATCAGATCGGTGGGAATTGGGTATATGATGAAGAAAATAATCATTCCAGTGTTTATGAAACGACCCATATTATCAGTTCAAAACGTTGGTCGGAGTTTGAAGATTTTCCTATGCCGGCGCACTATCCTGATTATCCATCGCATACTTTGGTTTTAGATTATTTTAGAAGCTATGCGAGTCATTTTGATTTAACTAAATACATCCGTTTTAACACCAATGTGTTACAAGTAAAGCATACTGAGCAGCATCAATGGAAAGTCATTTTTGAAAATAATCTGGGTACCCATGAAGAATATTTTGATTATTTATTAGTCGCTAATGGCCATCATTGGGATCCTTTTATGCCTGAATATCCAGGTGAGTTCTCTGGCAAGTTGCTTCACTCACATCAATATAAAAAAGCTTCTGTTTTTAAGGATCAACGTGTTTTGGTAGTTGGAGGTGGCAACTCTGCTTGTGACATTGCTGTAGAAGTGGCGCGTATTTCTTCGAAAACGTGCATCAGTATGCGCAGAGGTTATCATATTTTTCCTAAATTTGTATTTGGTAAGCCGACAGATGATGCGGTAGCAAAAATTAGGTGGATGCCTTCTTGGTTAAGACAGAAGGTTCTGAGCTTTTTTGCTCGAATCCTACAGGGTAGATACGCCAAATATAAATTAATGAAACCAGATTGTGGCCCTTTAGAAATCCACCCAACGATTAATACAGAGCTGCTTTATTTTATTCGTCATGGTGAAATTTTCCCCCGCCCGGGAATTACTCATTTCGAAGGAAATCGTGTCCATTTTACTCACGGTAAGTCGGAAGAGTTTGATACAGTGATTTTTGCTACGGGCTACAAAATAAGTTTCCCGTTTATTGACAAGCAAATTGCTGACTTCAGTAATTCAACAAAGATACCTCTTTATCGAAAAATGATGCATCCAGACTATGATAACCTATATTTTATTGGTTTGTGCCAGCCTCAAGGATGTATCTGGCCGCTTGCTGATTATCAGTCAAAAATAGCAGCGCGCATCATTATGGGAACTTTAAAACGGCCTGATAAATTGCATGAAAAAGCATATGAGGAGATGAATAAGCCTCATTACCGATTTAAATCACATACACGACATGCTGTAGAGGTTGATTATCATAAATTCCGTCGAGAATTATTGGATATGCTGGAAGCTTAGAGAACCCATTAGGTTTTGAACGAAAATCGCTCCGAAAAATAACCACAGAACTAGCTATGCTCCGTATGGTGTAGCCTGGGTGCAAGCGCGGCGGAACCCGGGTTTCGCTGCTGCACCTAGGCTACAATGTATCCAAATAATGTGATAGATCTCCTCGTGACCTGTTATGGAACGATTAGATCAGACTTTACTTTACCTCACCAGGCTGGCTATTAATTCCTGGATTCCTGTCGTTTTATGAGTGCACCCATTAATTTTTCAATATTAGTTACATGTGGGTTTTCTTGTAAAATCATTGCCTTGGTACGTTCCTCACAATATCCTTTTACTTCTTTATCTGGAAAAATATAGAATTTCTTTTGTTCCACTTCATGAACAATATGTTCTGCAATATCCATGGCAGGGCGTGAGTGCGATAAAAGGGATTGTAACACTTCATGAAAGGACGAGTTTACATCGGGAGCATGAGATAAAAGTGATGTATCAGTAAAAGAGGGGAATACCACTGAGACATCTACTGGTTTTTTCAGGCGTACCAGATCAAAAAACAATGATTCAGACAAAGCAAGTACCCCATGTTTTGACATGGCATAAGAAGCAGTTTGGGAACCGGTACATAATGAATATAAGCTTGCTATATTAATAATATGTGAATGAAAAGTTTGTTGAAACAAGAAAGGAATAAAGGCTTGAATGATATGAATCATTCCATGTAAATTAACTTCCATGACTTTTTGGATGTGTTCAGAACTCAAGTCCCATAGCGGAGCTAATTGACCAATAATGCCTGCATTGTTATAGATCCAATCAATACGTCCTAATTTGCTTTCAACGCGTTGTGCCAATTGTGCTACGTCATTAGGTTGTGTTATGTCACAAGAGACTTCCAGAAGCTTTTCTGGGAAGAGGGGCCATAATCGTTCGGCTTCCTGCTTGAGTTTCATTTCATCTTTATCTACCATAACTACAATGTTGCCACGCTGTAAATGGACTTGGCTTAAAGCTAAGCCAATTCCATTTGCAGCGCCGGTGATTACAGCCACTCTCATTTTCTTTCCTTTTGCTATAATTTTATAAATCTTACCAACATAAGGGTGTTATTTTGAAAAACGGCGGCGAAATACCAGAGCCTTATGAGTATCCTGATGAGCCTGACGAATATCCAAGAGAACCAGAGCCTTACGAGCCTGATGATCCTGGATCTCCTGAGCCTGAGCCATCACAACCCTCTGAGCCAAATTGGGAGTAGTTACGTAGCCTGGGTGAAGCGCAGCGTAACCCGGGGTCGAAAGGTTCATTCATATCCAGAAACCCGGGTTACGGCTTACGCCTCCACCCAGGCTACAAAACACGATTACATTTGTGCTACTCTCCAGTTATAAGCTGATCTAGAGCTTTTCCTATATCTTTGGCTCTCATTAGACTTTCTCCTATGAGAAAAGTATTAATTCCATGAGATTGCATCAAATTTATATCTGAATGCGTATTAATACCACTTTCAGTAATGGTTATTTTATCTTGGGGGGTATATTGTTTTAACTGGATACTGAGTTGGATGTCCGTTTTAAAAGTATGAAGGCTACGATTATTAATGCCGATTAAAGGCGTGGGTAACCGTAAAGCGCGCTCTAGCTCTTCTTTACTATGGCTTTCCACAAGTACTGCCATAGCCAACTCATGTGCTAATTGACAGAAATCTGCTAATTGCGCATCATCAAGTAAGGCGACTATAAGTAAGATGCAGTCTGCGCCTAGTGCTAGGCTTTCATAAATTTGATAAGAATCAAGAATAAAATCTTTTCGTAGTACAGGTAATTTACAATGTAATTTTGCTTGGGCTAAATAATCAGGATGACCCTGAAAAAAATTTACATCAGTAAGCACTGAAAGGCAGCGTGCACCATGTTTTCCATAAATTGAAGCGATCTCGCTCACATTGAAATCCTCTCGAATCAATCCTTTACTTGGAGAGGCTCGTTTAATTTCTGCAATAATTGCTGGAGTTTCCTTAGTTTGCAGAGCGGCAATGAAATCACGCCGATCCATGATGGGTTGTTGTACCAACACATTTAAAGGTTTATTTTTCTTTGCGAGAGCAACCTCTTCCTGCTTACGTTGGGCAATACGTTGTAACATACTATTCATGATGTGATTCTTTATTTAAAGTTTGGGTTAGTTGGCTAAGTTGAGTAAAACAATATGTGGCTTTACCGTTATCTATAACGAGCTTGGCCTGCTCTAATGCGTGTATAAAAGAAATACCTCCATGAGCACAGTAAATTGCTGCAGCAGAATTCAATAAAACCATGTCACGTGCTGCACCTTGTTTTCCAGAAAAAACTGTTTGAATCAATTCTAAGCTTTGAGCTGGTGAATCAACAATCACTTCATTTAAAGAGTGATGTTTGATGTTATAGTCTTCTGGATTAATTACCCAGTGATTAAAAGTTCCTTCTCGATACTCAATGACATCTGTAGGTGCTGCAATACTGACCTCATCTAAGCCATCTTGGGAACTTACTACCAAGGCTCTTTCACTTCCTAAATGAGCAAGAACTGTAGCTAGTGGTTTTTGCCAAGCTGTTGAAAATACACCAACAACTTGTTTTTTTACGCGGGCAGGATTAATTAAGGGGCCAAGTAGATTGAACAAGGTTCGAATGCCGAGTTGTTGTCGCGCTGTTCGTGCGTATTGCATTGCTGGATGGTAGTGGGGAGCAAATAAAAATGCCAAGCCATATTGTTGTATACACGTTTTTATTTGCTGCTCAGATAGATTTAATATAAAGCCTGCTTGTTCTAATAAGTCGGCGCTACCACTACGGCTAGAGACAGAACGATTGCCATGTTTTGCTACTGGGTATCCTGCTGCGGCAACTACAAAACTACACGCTGTTGATACATTAAATGTATTTTTACCGTCTCCGCCTGTTCCAACGATATCAATTAGATTAGTACCTAATTCTATGGGATGGGCCAATTGCTGCATCACTTCCGCGGCGGCAATTAATTCATCGGTTGTTTCACCTTTCATACGCATGAGCGCTAAAAAAGTAGCGATTTGTACGTCATTATATTGACCTGACATACAGGCATGAATCACTGCTTGCATTTGTTCTGGATTTAAATTTTTTTTCGCGATGAGATGCTCAAACAGAAGATTGGGTTTCATATTTTAAGAAATTCTCTAATAATTGCAGTCCATATTGGCTTAATATTGCTTCTGGATGGAATTGTAGACCAAAAACAGGGTAATGACGATGCGAAATTGCCATAATTGTATCATACACCCATGCATCGATAGAAAAACATTCTGTAAGACTATTTTTATCTACTGCCAAGGAATGATAACGAGTTGCTTTGAAATAGTTCGGAATATTTTTAAAAATTCCTTGTTGATTATGTTCTATGGTCGACGTTTTTCCATGCATGATTTCCGGAGCCGGAATTATTCGACCGCCAAAGACTTGGGCAATACTTTGGTGTCCAAGACAAATACCTAATATAGGAATGGTACGATAAAAGGTACGGATAGCCTCCATAGAAATACCTGCATCATCAGGAGCTTTCGGTCCTGGTGAGATGACCAAGTATTTGGGAGCAAGTTTTTTTATTTGGTCCACAGTGATTTGATCATGGGTATAAACACATACTTCCTGATTGAGGCATTGGAAATATTGAACCAGGTTGTAGGTAAATGAGTCGTAATTATCAATAATGAGTAGCATGTTAAATCAAAATATTAAGTACCAATTGCACCCAGGCAACACTATTACAAAGTGAATTCTTCGCCTAAATAAACAGCCCTTACTTGTTGGTTGGCCAGTATAATATTAGGGGTTCCTTCGCACAATATTTTTCCTTGGCTAACAATATAGGCCCGTTCGCAGATATCCAGGGTTTCTCTTACATTATGATCAGTAATTAAAACACCAATGCCTTTATTACATAAATGTTGGATGATTTTTTTGATATCAATGACCGAAATTGGATCAACCCCAGCAAAAGGCTCATCAAGCAGGATAAAAGATGGCTCTATTGCAAGAGCTCTTGCAATCTCAACACGTCGTCTTTCTCCCCCGGATAAGGACATACCCAGACTTTTATGAAGATGTGAAATATGAAATTCTTGCAGCAACAGATCCAGTTTTTCTTCTCGGGCTTGTTCGTTTAAATCAGCCCTAAGTTCTAAAATGGCCATGATATTTTCTGCCACAGTGAGTTTACGAAAAACAGAGGCTTCCTGAGGAAGATAGCTAATTCCCAAGCGTGCTCTTTGATGCATAGCATGTGTTGTTATATCTTGGTTGGACAAGAAAATTTGACCTTCATCGCATGATTGCAAACCCACTATCATATAAAAACAGGTTGTTTTTCCTGCTCCATTAGGCCCTAACAAGCCAACACACTCACCTTTTTTAATATGGATGCTGATGCCATTAACCACAGTTCGTGATTTAAACGATTTTTTTAGATTTCGCGCTTCCAGGATGCTCATGATGGTTTCTTTTCTGGATGATAAATAATAATTATTCTTTTATTGCCATTACCTTGAGACAGAACGTGTTGTTTTTCAGTATCATAGCTTATTTTTGCAGCAGAAAAAGAGTTTTTTCCTTGTTCTACTCGAGCATTTCCAATTAATTCAATTAAATGACGCAGTGGATAATAACGAATGGTGTCTGCATAGGCATGCACTGGAGGTTTATTGGGATCGGTTATTGTCCAATAATGCGCTTGTTTCTCAGAAGTTCCGGTAGCTATAGCAACCTCAAGCTGATTTTTTTTATTTCCCAGAGTTATTGCTTTAGCGGCTTGCAGATTTGTTGTACCTTGTACCAATTCAACATTGCCAGTATAAATCCCTTTATGCTCCTGTTGACTGAGATCAGCTGAGTCTGCCATCACATGCATTACTTTTTCTTTATCTTCTGTAAGCGCGTAGGAACAAGAAGTGAACATTAAAAGAAAGAACAGACTGTAGTTAACCATTCGCTGGAACATAACTTCCTCGTGCTTGGTGTAATAATTCAACTCTTTTCTCATCGAGATAAGCATTCATTCCGGTTGATTGAATAATATTACCTGGTTGTTCGTACGTTACAAGCACATCGGAACTTGCTTTCTTTTCCTTAGGGTAGTAGGTTACTTCTTCTGTTTTTAATGTACTTTCTTCTGAGTTATTTCCTTTTTTCTGGCGTACAATAACATTGCCTGTAAAGGTGATTTGTTTTCCGCCTTCAAATGATTTGGCTTTTATTGAGCGAATATCCCAGGGAGGTTGCTCTTCCTGACTTACAACAATATGCGGATTTTGAAATAAATAGACATTATCTTTTTGAATATGCTGCATGAAGGGGGAGGTAAGCTTATTGGCGAGCATTCCTTGTTGATTAAACTGACGAACTATAACGTTAGAAATAGTAGTATCCACTGAATTCGCCAAGGTTTCACTATCCAGGCGAATTAATGTTCTTGAGTGGCTATAATACCATCCTGAACATGCCAGGAGAATCAAAGTAAAAAAAAGCCACATGAATTGTTTTGTTGCATTCATTATTTTAGATAACCTGCGATAGCTAAATCCATCTTGTTTTGTGCATTAAGAATAAGGTCGCATAACTCACGTACCGCACCACGACCGCCTGGTAGAGACGTTTGCCACACAGCAATTTCTTTAATTTGGTATACTGCATTGGCAACTGCAACGCTAAGGCCGACTTGCTGCATAATTGGAGCATCAGGAATATCATCACCAATATAAGCAAAATGTTCATCCTGAAGATTTAATTTATTTTTCAGCTGATTATATGTCTCCTGTTTATCCAGTTGATCTTTATAATAATGAATAATACCTAATTGTTGCATCCTGTGATCCACTACAGCATTGCGCGAACCAGTAATAACGGCCACCTCAATTCCAGCAGCCATGAGTAATTTTAAGCCTACCCCATCGTGAATATGGAATGTTTTCAATTCATTAAAATGATTATCAATATACAAGAGGCCATCAGTAAGAACCCCATCCAAATCACAGATAAGGCATTTAATACTTTTGGCTCGTTCAATTAATTTATTCATTTAAAAAACACCTGCTTTTAATAAGTCATGAAGATGAAGAACAGCTTCCGGACGTTTTTCTTCATCGATGACAATTAATGAAGTGATGCTGTGTTTTTGCATAATGGCTAAAGCTTCGGCAGCAAGCATTCCCTTAGGGATTGTGCGGGCATTGCGCGTCATGACTTCTTTTATTGGAGTCGTATTAATATCATACTGACGTGTCAGAGTCCGTCGAACATCTCCATCTGTATAGATTCCAACAAGATACCCCTTGTGATCGATAACGCAGGTCATGCCCAATTTTTTATCCGTTACTTCAATGAGTGCTTCACTTACTGTTGCATTTTCATGTACAAGTGGAAGTTGTGTTCCTTGATGGCAGAGATCGTCTATGCGCAGTAAAAGTCGTTTACCCAGAGATCCTCCAGGATGCGACAAGGCGAAGTCTTCCTCACTAAAGCCTCTGGCCTGCAAAAGTGCAATTGCCAGTGCATCGCCCATAACCAAGGCAACAGTAGTACTGGTTGTTGGCGCAAGACCAAGTGGACATGCTTCCTGTTTAATACTGACATCTAAATTAACATCTGCTGCTTTCGCTAAAGTCGATTCAGAGTTTCCAGTTAAGGTAATCAGAGGGACTTCCAATCGTTTTAATAAAGGAAGTAACGTGACTAATTCTAATGTGTTGCCCGAGTGAGAAATAGCAATTACGGTATCTTGTCGGGTAATCATTCCTAGATCTCCATGGCTTGCTTCACCTGGATGCATAAAAAATGAGGGACTGCCTGTACTTGATAAGGTAGCAGCAATTTTGTTCGCTATATGACCCGATTTTCCCATGCCAGTTACGACGATCCGTCCTTTACAGGCAAGCAACAATTCACAGGCTTTTTCAAATCGGCTATCGATTCGCTGGGTTAATTCAAAGACAGCTTGTGCTTCAGTTTCAATGACAGCAAGTCCAAGTGTACAGAAATTCATAGTCTATTGGATGTTTTTTGTTTATTTTTCATTCTAACAAAAAAACATTTGAATAAATAGGATTAAACACCTCATTTTTTTTTTCGATCCGGGGTATACTTCTACTTTTGGCTATAACCGGAAAAGAGAATATGCCTGAAAATTGGGTTGAAATAAAAAATTTAGTCTTCACTCGTGAAAGCCGTCGCATTTTCAACGGCATTGATATGGTGGTTAAGCGAGGTAAGATTACCGCAATTATGGGGCCTAGTGGTTCTGGAAAGACCACTTTATTGCAGTTAATTGGTGCTCAGCTAAGGCCTGACAGTGGTTTTATCCACGTCAATGGTCAAAACATGCATCTATTATCTCGTAGAGCTTTGTATGAGGCCAGACGCAACATGGGTTTGCTTTTTCAAAGTTCTGCTTTATTCACTCATCTTTCCGTGTTTGATAATGTGGCATTCCCTTTGCGAGAACATACTCAATTAAATGAATCGATGTTGCGTGACATCGTATTGATGAAACTTGAAGCGGTTGGATTGCGGGGGGCTGCTGCTCTTATGCCTGCCCAATTGTCAGGCGGAATGGCCAGGCGAGTTGCTTTAGCTCGTACTATAGCACTGGATCCAGAGCTTATGATGTATGATGAACCATTTACAGGACAGGATCCGATTTCTCTAGGTGTTTTAGTTCGTTTAATCAAAAGGTTAAATGAATTATTGCATACCACAACAATCATTGTCTCACATGATGTCGAAGAAACCTGTTCTATAGCAGATTATATTTACCTTATTTCTGGTGGACACATCATAGGGCAAGGAACTCCCGAGGAGCTTATTCAAACATCTGAACCTCAGATCAAACAGTTTATGCATGGAGAAGCAGATGGAGTTGTTCCTTTTCATTATCCAGCCAGATCGTATATAGAGGAGCTATTAGATGCTTGAGTTCATCATGCGTATTGGTAACCGTAGTTCGCGGGTTTTGCAAAACCTGGGAAATTCCGGGTTATTTCTGTTCTTCATGTTGTTTAGACGACCAGGCATTGCAAAGCTTTGGCCTTTGCTGCGTTATCAAATCCATTTTGTTGGTGTTTTGTCGTGTTTGATTATCGTTGTTTCTGCTTTATTTATTGGTATGGTTGTGGGTTTGCAGGGTTATAATACTTTGCAAAAATTTGGTGCATCAAGTCAATTAGGTCAATTATTGGCCTTGAGTATCTCAAGAGAACTTGGACCGGTAATTAGTGCCTTATTGTTTGCTGGGCGTGCGGGCTCAGCTTTAACTGCTGAAATTGGTTTGATGAAAGCAACAGAACAGTTATCCAGTATGGATATGATGGGAGTTGACCCTTTAGGCAGGGTTATTTATCCTCGTTTTATAGCGGGTTTTATTACCTTACCTCTTTTGGCGTTAATTTTTTCTGCTGTAGCTATTTTTGGAGGTTATTTTATCGGTGTTCACTGGTTAGGTGTGGATGCTGGAAGTTTTTGGTCCAATATGCAAGCAGCAGTGGATTTCCGTATTGATGTACTCAGTGGTATCATTAAAAGTTTAGTTTTTGCTTTTGTTGTAACCTGGATTTCTGTATTCCAGGGGTTTGAATGTGTGCCTACTGCAGAAGGTATTAGTCAGGCGACGACTAAAACAGTAGTTTATTCATCGCTTGCTGTATTAGGACTGGATTTTTTGTTGACCGCAATGATGATTGGAGATTGGTAAATGAGTAAGCAACGTTATGTAGATTTCAGTGTTGGCCTATTTATGTTGCTTGGTATATTGGCTTTGTTGGTCATGACGATGAAAGTGAGTAGTTTTTCTGGCCTTATGTCTCATGACAGTTATGAGGTAACTGCTGATTTTACCGATATTGGTGGATTGAAAGTGCGGGCACCTGTTACCGTGGCGGGGGTTAAAATTGGGGAAGTAACTCATATTGATTTGCAGCCAGGAGAACTTAATGCAAAGGTAACTATGCGCTTGCGTAGTGATAAGAAAATACCTTATGAAGATGCTTCAGCGCGAATTTTGACAGAAGGGTTACTTGGTTCCAATTATATTAGTATTGTCCCGGGTTTTGAGGATGATGACGACAAAGACCATCCTTATTTGCGAAATGGAGATGTGATTGGAAAGACTCAAGAAGCAATTATTCTTGAAAATTTAATTGGTCAACTACTATTTAACATTAAAAAATAAGGTCAGAACATGAGAATAATAAAAACAATTTTATTCGTTGCCAGTGTGATTTTATCTCCCATGATAAATGCCTCGCAAAACTCTCCTATACCTATGTTAGAGCAAACAGCCAATAATATCATTGCGACCCTAAAAGAAAATAAAGCCAATTTAAAAAGCAATCCCAATATTGTTTATCAGGCTGTAGAAACCAATTTACTTCCTATTGTTGATGTAGCAGGTATGTCACGTTCTGTTTTGGGAAGGCAAGCATGGAGTAAAGCAACAAATTCACAAAGAGCGCAATTTTCCAAAGCGTTTACACGTTTGGTGATCCGTACTTATTCTAGCCCTTTGGCACAATATACCAATGAAAGCATACAATTCCTGCCTTTAAGAGGCTCTCTGAATTCCCGATTTTTGCGAGTTAACAGCATTATTGTTCGGGCCGAAGGTCAAAATATTCCATTATCTTATAGCCTTGTTGCCCAAAATGGTCAGTGGAAGATTTATGATATCAGCGTTGAAGGAGTAAGTTTGTTGCAAAGTTTCAGGTCGCAATTCGCTGCAGCCTTACAAAACTCCAGTATTGATGAGGTCATCAAGTTAATGGAAAAAAAGCAACTTAAAAGGGCTTCCTAATGGTGAATCACGTTTGTTTTAAACCGGGTATTGATCTTACATTTAAGTCAGTTGTTGCAGTGCGAGCAAAGCTCTATGAGGCTTTGATGGAGGATAAAAGTGACCGATTCAGTCTGGATTTAAGTGACGTGAAACATTGTGATAGTGCAGGTTTAGCATTACTTATCGAGGCTAGAAAGTTATGTAAAAAAAATAATAAATTTTTTGAAATCATTGGAATACCTGATGAAACGCAATCTTTAGCTGAATTTTGTGGCGTGAAACGAATTTTGGAGGCCGTATAATTTTTTTATAATTTTTCTAAGAGGAATTTCCAATTTTTGGAGAGTGGTTACTTTTTTTAGGATTATAAATTGTAGCCTGGGTGAAGGTGCGAGCCATAACCCGGGTTTTCTTTTTTTATTGGGATAACAGACCTTGGGAAATGCTGGTGCTTTCACCCTAAATGTATTTGTTGTCAAAAGTTGTATTTATTTCAATTTGTGAGCTAATTTTAATGATAAGTAATGAAGAAATAGAACAAAAGTTTAAAGCCATTGATGATGTTTTTTACATCAAAGTGGAGGGGGATGGTTATCAATATCAGATAACTGTAGTAAGTGATGTCTTTTTAAATAAATCCAAGGTAGCCAGACAGCAGTGGGTCTATGCGCAACTGAAAGAGTTAATTACCACTGGTAAGCTTCACGCAATTAGCATGAAGACGTGGACAAAAGAAGAATGGGGAACGCAAAATGGATAAATTATTAATAAATGGTGGTAAGGCACTCAATGGTGAAGTAGTTATTTCAGGAGCAAAAAATGCTGCTTTACCCATTATGGCTGCAAGTTTACTTGCAAGAGATCATGTCACCATTTCCAATGTGCCTCATCTCAAAGACATAACTACCATGATGGAATTACTCGGTCAATTAGGTGCGCAATTAATTGTTGACGAGAAAATGAATGTCCAGGTCGATGCGAATCAAGTTAATGAGTTTGTTGCTCCTTATGATTTAGTTAAAACCATGCGCGCTTCGATTTTAGTTTTAGGGCCTTTGCTTGCTCGGTTTGGTAAGGCAGATGTATCTTTGCCCGGAGGTTGTGCTATTGGGACAAGACCCGTCGATTTGCATTTAAAAGCGTTGAAGACTATGGGTGCAGATATCACAGTCAAAAATGGCTACATCAATGCCCGTTGTAAACGTGGCCGTTTGCAAGGAAAGCGTTTGATGTTTGATACAGTCACTGTGACGGGTACTGAAAATGTACTCATGGCAGCTACTCTTGCTGAAGGTACAACAATTATTAAAAATGCAGCCCGTGAACCTGAAGTAGTGGATTTAGCCAATTTTCTAATTCAAATGGGGGCAAAGATTTCTGGTGCTGGAACTTCAATAATTGAGGTTGAAGGTGTGGAATCTCTTTCAGGCGGGACTTATTCTGTTATGTCTGACCGAATTGAAGCAGGAACTTATCTTGCTGCTGGGGCCCTAACACGAGGCCATGTTACTGTAAAAAGAGTACGACCTGATACTTTACTATCACAGCTATGTAAGTTTGAAGAAGCAGGTGCGGAATTAACCATAGGGGAGGATTGGGTTAGTCTTAATATGCACAATCAACGCCCTCAGGCAGTAAATATTTCTACAGCACCGTACCCAGCTTTTGCAACAGACATGCAAGCTCAATTTATGGCAATGAACTCAGTAGCAGTTGGTTCTTCAACTATCGTTGAAACTATATTTGAAAATCGTTTTATGCATGTGCAGGAGTTGCAACGCATGGGGGCGCAGATTCAACTTAATGGAAACACAGCAATAATTAATGGCGTTGAAAAATTAAACGGCGCCCCTGTTATGGCAACAGATTTACGTGCTTCAGCCAGTTTGATTTTAGCTGGATTAGTTGCAGAAGGTGAAACATCGGTTGAGCGTATCTATCATGTAGATAGAGGATATGAACGCATAGAAGAAAAATTATCTTTATTGGGTGCTGACATCAAGCGAGTTTCTGACCGGTGATTACTAAAGAAGAACTGTCGTTATACCTGCATCAATTGTTAGGCTGTGAACGATACAATGATTATGCTCCTAACGGAATGCAAGTTGAAGGCAAAGAACAGATTAGTCGAATTTGCACTGCAGTCACTGCATCTGAGGACGCAATTTCTCAAGCTATTGCATGGAACGCAGATGCATTACTCGTTCATCATGGTTATTTTTGGCGTGGTGAAGCGCCAGTGATTACAGGAATGAAACGGCAACGAATTTATAATTTGTTATGCAATAAATTAAATTTATTTGCCTACCATCTTCCTTTGGATTGTCATCCTGATCTTGGAAATAATGCCTGCCTGGCCAAATTATTTGAAGTGGATATGGTACACATGCATAGAGCAGGTGGTACTGATAATCTACTGTGGTCAGGAAAGTTAGCTCAAACGATGAAACATGCAGAATTTACTGAGTATTTAACAAAAAAATTAAGACGCACCCCTTTATTCATCTCAGGCAGTGAAAAGCCGATCACGCATATTGCCTGGTGCAGTGGGGGCGCCCAGGATTTTATCGAGGACGCATTTCGTTTAGGTGTCGATGCTTATATAAGTGGGGAAATATCCGAACGAACTTATTATCAAGCAAAGGAATTAGGAGTTCATTATTATTCTTGTGGACATCATGCAACGGAGCGTTACGGTATTCAGGCTTTAGGTAAGCATCTTGCTTCTCAATTTGAGTTAGAGCATCTATTTATCGATAGTGATAATCCTATTTAGGGTCTCTGGAACGCTATATTTGGCTCATCTTGAACGAAAAAATACGCTGAGAAAACCAACATACATCAGCATGTAAGCCTGAGAGCTCGTCAGTTTTTTGCTAAGAACCCCATAAATACTCTATTTTATTACTACGTCCCGCGGCTTGTCCCTGAGAGAACACGCGAAACTTGAATGTCACTTTATATTTTTAAATGAACTATATTCAACCCTCTACGTACTGCGCTTTATGTGCGGTACGTAGAGGGTAAATTTCGCGGGGATCGCTCAGGGCTTGTACGCGGCACATAGAAAAAGGATAATGAAACCATGACGATACCTCATGGCAACAGAGCCTGGCTAAAAATTAAAAAATGTAGCCTGAGTGAATGCTAAGCCTTTCTGATGCTCAATCCACCCGGGCTACGTTAATTATCCAGCTAGTGATGTACATCTAAAGGCTCTATGTCACCTACAGTAAATGTAGGTCCATGATCACCTGGCTCAAAGCTGTTTGGATTTGGGTTATCCAGAACATCCAGTTGAATACTGACACCATCTAGTGGGTAGTTTTTTATTAAATCTCTCCCCATTGCAGTAGCGAGAATTTCCCAAAATACTTCTGCAGGAAATTCCACTGTAGGCTCCATATACTTTAAAACAGCCGTACGTAATACCCGATAGTCAGGATATTCACTATTTGGTAATTTTTTCTTGTAAGCATAGCGTACATAAATAGTAACTGTTTGTCCTGATTGTCTGCTTGTATGATATTCAGGGATGGCAAATTGAAAATAATTCTTTTCAATATGATTTACGTTATCGGTTGATGCCCATAAAGATGTAGGACAATAAGAAATTACCATAATTAATAAAATGGCTTTAAATAAATTTTTCATAAAAATTCTCCAATAATATAACCGGCTAATGATTAAGAAATCATCAGCATCAGTATTTAAAAACAGAGGGGTTAACTATTAGAAAATGAGCGTGGTGGCTTATAGATTCGTGTTTTAAATCCAGAGCAGAGAGATAAAAGATATAGAGAAAAGGAGAACAAACCAATAAGTGAAGAGGTTTTTGATAAGCTCAATTCAGTTGGTATTACATATGTTTGGCTAAAATTACAGCGAATAGATGTAGAAATAGGAGATTTTTGTAAACATTGATTTGTAGATCCCGCAACTGTAGTTGTAACAGGATTAGAAACAACGTTTTTGTTGCTCATTGTAGTATATGGGAGCAGTACAAGAAGTATCGCAATAAAAATAAAAAAATTTTTCATGGTCATTATTTTATCAGATTAACCATAAAAAAATAACTATTATTTAAAAATGAATGAAGCTAGATGTGCTACATTTAATAAATCAATAGTGATTTACCTTATGTTACTCTTGTACCAGTAGGCGTCATAGGCTAACATGATTTGATAATCGCTAAAGGATTGTTTTAATGATCAATTTTAGTTACTTTATGTTTTTAGTTTTTTTATTTTGTTCCTTTTCGGGCCAAGCAAATACAACTGAAAAGCACAATAAAGCTTTTCGAAACTTCTGGCATCCTACTTATCTAGGGGAGCGTCTGGATTATTGTACCGTAGATGGTAAGGAATGTGGCAAAATCGTAGCAGATCATTATTGCCAAATGCTAGGTTATGATTATTCCAGCGATAATGAAATAGCCTACAATATCGGGTTAACACATTATTTATCAACCAGTCAAAGCTGCAAGGGCTGGCGTTGCAACGGATTTATGACTATTGTTTGCGCTACGGACTTATCTCATACCCCTCCAAAACCTTACCACTATCGGGAAAAGCGTTTTGCCGCCCCTCGTTTTAACGATTATCGTGTGGATTGGTGTTATGACCACAAGCAAGGTTGTGGTTCACGGGCAGCTAATTCTTTTTGCAATCGCATGGGATTTATGCAGGCTAAGTATTTTGTGAAAGAAACCCAGGTAAGTGCGACTAAAACAATTGGTAGCCAGGAATTGTGTTTCGGGAATCAGTGTAATGCTTTTCGATTAATCGTGTGTTATCGATAGGTTAATTATTGAAATCTTTCCTCGATTTAAGGGAGAGAATGATGGTGGCAAGTATATAAAACTTAAGGATAAGTTTATGAGTATTAATGACAAGGTTCTTATCATTGATAATAATGAAAGTCGTTGCGGCAAGTTGTGCACAATACTGGATTTTATCGGTGAATCTACTGAAGTCAGTAAGTATAGCGCGTGGCGCCTTGCTGATATAAGTCCCGATGTTATTCTTCTTGGTGCAAGTGAATCAATTCAGGAAACTATAAATGAGTTGGATTCTTTGGTAAACAAGTTTGCTAAAGTTCCAATTATTATGGTTGGTCAAAAATTAAATAATACCCAATGCCTATTGCGCAATGTTGTTTCTTGCCAGCCATTTCCATTTACTTATGCTCAAATAATGGAATCTTTGCATCAATGTCAAATTGCTAAAGAAGCAGTAAAATCCATTATGATTAGCAATCATAAAAATCCTTTATTACGTAGCTTGGTGGGTAACAGTGCCAGCATTCGGAATGTTCGTCGATTAATAGAGCAAGTTTCTGATACTGAAGCAAGTGTTTTAATCCTTGGGGAATCTGGAACAGGTAAAGAAGTAGTCGCACGTAATATCCATGCTCTGTCATCAAGAGGTATGAAACCTTTTATTCCAATTAATTGTGGCGCTATTCCAGGAGAATTGCTTGAAAGTGAATTATTTGGCCATGAAAAAGGTGCATTCACTGGTGCAATTACTTCGCGACAAGGACGATTTGAATTAGCAAACGGAGGGACTTTATTTCTTGATGAAATAGGGGATATGCCTTTGCCCATGCAGGTAAAATTATTAAGAGTGTTGCAAGAACGTTGTTTTGAGCGGGTGGGATCTAATAAAAGCATCGATGTGAATGTAAGAATTATTGCCGCGACACATAGAAATTTGGAAGAAGCGATTAAGGAAGGAAAATTTAGGGAGGATTTATTTTATAGGCTTAATGTATTTCCTATAGAAATGCCTCCTTTAAGAGAGCGGACAGAGGATATTCCTCTGTTATTTAACGAATTGATCGCACGCATTGAGAGCGAAAACAGGCCAAGTGTACGTTTAATGCCGGATGCGATGACTGCATTAAGCCAGTACAGTTGGCCAGGTAACATCAGAGAATTGGCTAATTTGGTGGAACGACTCACTATTTTGTATCCTAAAGGAATTTTGAATAAAGAAGATTTACCACAAAAGATACGTGGTGAATATGCCCCCCTATATGCAGAATCTGATACTTCCAATTCTGAACGAGAGGCTTTATTAGAGGTGATGAATCCGGAGCAGATTTTCACTGCAGAAGGCATAGACTTAAAAGAACATCTGGTAAAAACTGAGTTAGCACTGATTAGTCAAGCATTAAATGAATCAGATTGGGTAGTGGCTCATGCTGCAAGCTATTTAAATATGAGACGTACCACTCTGGTTGAAAAAATGCGCAAATACGGGCTTACTCGCCCTGAGCGGGTTTGAGCAAAAGGTAATTCAGATATTTAAAATAGGCCAGGACTATACATATAAGTCCCGGGTTCCACTGTGTTTCATCTGAATCTTCTACACAACTCACCGAAAAGCCATATTTGGTACATCTTGGGTGAAATAGTCTCAACAAATGCTCACATAGTTATCTATGCTGCGCTTTTTGAGAACCACTTTCACTCAATCTGGACTCAAATCTGACTTTTCCCCAACAATCTTGACTTGTGACTAAGAGACAGTTGTTTCACTCAGGCGTAACGTAATCAGATAAAATATTTATTGTTTGGTGTTATCAGTTTTTGATTCTTCTTCTGATTCTTTTTTTGATTCTTTAGGTTCAACTATTTCAATAGTTTCAACAACTTCAGTAGTCTCAATGGTTTCAATAGGTTCGCTAGGTTTAGCCGGTTCAGCAGCCGCTTTATTTTCCTCCACAGGTTTTTGGGGTTTGGCTTCTTCAGCTGGTTCTACCTTTGTTTGTTCTGCTTCTTCTGCTTGTTGTGCTCTATTTTCTTTATAGTTATGAACGATTTCACCAACGCTCTTTTTAATATCTGTAAATAACTTGCTTGTCATTGAAGCTAACTCTTTGAGATCGGGTAGTTTCGATTTAAAGTCACTCATGGCTCACTCCATTTTGTAATATAAGTTAATTATACACCATTATCTAAAATTCATCCGCTCAGCCCAGTATTTTGAATATTAAGGTTTTTTATTATTCATCGTTTTAATTCACCTGCTGAATTTGATGTGTTAACCCCATGGGTGCATAAACCGCATCGCTGGCTTAAGTAATTTATTGGCTAGAGATGTTTTGGATGGAACGGTTAGTTTGAATGTTTTATAGCGTGCAATTTTTTCTATTATATAGTCATCACTTGTGCATAATTTATCTACGAGATTCAGATCAAAGGCATCTTTGGCTAACCAGTGCTCTCCTGTAGAAACTTGATCTATATTGAGTTGTTCTCGATGTTCCGCTACATAATTTCTAAAAGCAGCATGTATCTTTTCCAGATCATCCTGAGCTTTTTTTCTACCTTTTTCAGTATTCTCACCTAAAAGTGTTAGAGTGCGTTTATATTCTCCAGCGGTTAATAGTTCCACATCAATATCGTGTTTTTTAAGCCAACGATGAAAATTAGGGATTTGGGCTACTACACCTATAGAGCCAATAATTGCAAAAGGAGCAGCAATGATTTGATTGGCTACACAGGCCATTAAGTAACCGCCACTGGCAGCCATTTTATCGATACTTACAGTCAAAGGAATATTTTTATCACGAATACGTTGAAGCTGTGAAGCAGCCAGCCCATAACTATTAACTATACCTCCAGGACTATCCAGGCGAACTAAAACTTCATCTCTAGGCTTTGCAGTACAAAGAATTGCAGTTACTTCATCCCTAAGTTGTTCTACCTGAGAGGCTCTAATATCGCCGTGAAAATCAATAACATAAAGCGTGGGTTGTTCTTCTTTATTTTTTTTCTTTTTGGGTGTTTTTTTGCCAAGAACTTCTTTGTTCATTATGGATATGATATGATCATAATGTTTATTTAGAGATGTAACCTCCAGTTTAGGCTTTGGTTTACGGCTCATAGAAAAAAAACCTGCAACTACGACTAGGCAGGCAATAACTATTGTTACTGACTTTAAAAGAAACATACCGTATTGACTTAAAAATTCCATTGCTAACCTTAAAAAAAATAAAAACAAATTATGGCGATCAATAAGGCAGTTCGCAAGAGCCCAATTAAGTAGAAAGAAAATTAGTTGTAAAAAATAGGAGTATTATTTATGCCATCAAATGAAAAATTAAGGCAAAAAAAATTCAGAACTTGCAGTATGCTGCACTTATTCTAATTAGCATTTTGGGTAAGTCGATAGAAAAAGATGCGTCCGAAGGAATTTTTAGAATATCTGGAGGCAAACCTCTTATGGATTCTAAAATCGCTGAAATTCAGAAAGGCAAGATGGATTTTGCTACCCTGACACAGCTTGAGCAAGCAGCTTTACTTAAAGCAGTAATACGCGAATTGCAAAATATAGGAGAGCCTTTATTTAGCTATGAGAAATTTGATAATTTAAAAAAAGCTCAAGAACAAATACATGCAACTCAAAAGGAAAGGGGAGCGTCCTTCGATAAAGCAACAAGTGAATATAATGACCTAAGAAATCATCTATTCAATGAAGGTTCAGATATCAATAAAAAAATTGCCTTTCGTTTACTTGTTCTGTTAAATAATGTATCAGCAAAACCTAAAGCAAAAATGCCCGCAGCAAATTTAGCTATCGTAATGGCTCCAAATTTATTAAAAGTTCCTTCCAGCATACCTCTTCAAGCTCAGGGTTTAATTGCTCTGTCTATGAATGGAATTTGTACTGATTTGATTGAAAAGATTCGTGAAATTATAAAACCAAATCTTTATTTGCAAGGTACTCATTATGAAGCCGAAGTAAGAGATCCCTCCGAAAATAGATTCCATATTTTCAATGCAGATGGTAATAAATTAGGTGGAGAGTATAAAGGCCTCAAAGGTGATTATTTAAAAAGCAGAATTTTGTTAAATTTTAAAAGCCAACTTGAAAAAGCCACTTCAGAAAATATTGATAACGTAGTAGGGACGTTAGAAAATAGTCCGAAACATAATGTACTCGCTACAAGTCAAGGATTTACAACTTGGTTTTTTAATCGCGATACCTCTTCGATAAAAGCATTTAGAGAAATGGTTGCTGAGCGAAGAAGTGATTTAGAATTTGAGAAGGGTTTAGCAATGAATTAAAACTTGTTTTGTTTTTTAGTTCGAGTACTATTTCTTTATTAAGCGTAGCCTGGATTCAGCGAAGCTGTCTCTTAACCATATCTCTGCCTACGCCCCGCGGCTTGTCCGCGGGACGTCGGAATAGAGCTGAGCTGATTTTTCAGGGATGTATAGGAGATTCTGCTGCGCTGAACCCAGGCTACTTAAATACTAACCAAAGAAGTGTATCATTTCCTATGCTTGATGTGATTAACCTTGATTTTGATTATCAGGATCAACCTTTATTAGATAAAGTAAATTTTCATTTGCCCGCAGGAGGATTGCTTCATTTGCGGGGTAGAAATGGTGCAGGCAAGACGACCCTATTAAAACTAATTGCCGGTTTATATCATCCGCTTCAAGGTGAAATTCAATTTTTTGGACAAAATATAGCCAGGGACCACTCTGCTTATCAACGTCAAGTATGTTTCGTAGGTCACAAAACAGGTATTAACCCTAATTTAACTTTAAAAGAGAATTGCTTTTTTGATCTTCATTATGCTTCCTCATCACGCAGTATAAAGAAAGAAGTGCATAATAACTTAGAAGAGCTTGCTTCAATTTTTAAACTCGAACACCACCTCGATGTTCCTTGCAGCTTATTATCCGCCGGACAACGCAGACAAGCAGGGTTGCTGCGCTTGTGGTTCTCTAATGTCAAATTATGGCTTCTTGATGAGCCTTTAATCGCGTTAGATGATAAGGCTATTACATTAATTATGGATAAAATAGCAGCTCATCGAAAACAGGGTGGCTCAGTTTTATTAACTTCTCACCAGCAATTACCGCTAAATCCCTCTGATTATGAGGAGTATTGTTTGTGATTTCTTCCTTTTCCTTATTTGCCAAACAATGCAAACGTGAATTGCTTATTCAGGTGCGTCAAATTCGTTTTTTAGTGAATTCATGTCTATTTTTCTTAATTTTTATTTTTATGTTTCCCCTGACTCTAAAGCCGGAAGCTGTATTGCTTAAAACCATAGTTCCTGGTTTAGTCTGGATGGCGATACTCTTGTCTTTTTTGCTCTCTTCAGAGCGCTTATTTCAACAAGATTATGAACATGGTGTCATCGAACAATGGATTGTTTCCGGTCAATCTTTGCCCTTGTTGGTTGGTGCAAAAATCATTGCTCATTGGTTATTTAATTTATTGCCTTTACTCATTTTATGTCCTGTGGTTGCTTTATTATTTTCATTGAGCGTTTGGGAAACAGAGGTGCTTGCACTTACTATAATTTGTGGCACCCCAGCGTTACTGTTTCTTTGTGCTTTGGCCGCTGCATTTGGAGTTGGAGTTAACCAGAAGGGGCTTTTGATGGCTTTAATTTTATTACCGCTAACCCTGCCTTTACTTATCTTTGGAAGTGGCACTTTAAATATAGCCATGCAAGGATTGCCAATTAGCGCCTATTTAGCTTTATTACTTGCAATGTCTGTAGTTGCTACAGGATTTTTACCCTATGCAATTGCCGGGGTGATGCGTATCAGTCATGTTGAATAAGGTCTGTTTCCATCTCTACTAGCTTGGTCAAAATGGTCCGATTTTCTGCGTTCCGATGCTCACATACTCCGTGTATGCTGTGCTTTAATACTCGAAAATCAGGCCATTTTGGCTCAAGCTCGGGAAATGACAACAGACTTTAAGTGCTTCCGGGTTTTGCGAATAGGGGGATACGTGTTAAAATCCGCTTTTTTTGATTTCAATTATTCCTATGTGGAAATTATTATACCAACTGGCTTCGCCTAAGCTTTTTTATAATTTTACTGGACGCTTTACTCCAATTTTGGCAGGGGGTGCTTTAGTTACTTTAGTTGTTGGTATAATTTGGGGATTGGCATTTACCCCGCCTGATTATCAACAAGGTGACGCATTCCGCATTATTTACGTGCATGTACCCAGTGCTTTTTTGTCCATGATGCTCTATGCCTGGATGGGTTTTCTAGCTGTATTGCTTTTGGTTTGGCGTATTAAGATAGCAGGTCTTTTAATTAATATTGTTGCTCAAGTGGGCCTTAGTATGGCTTTTCTTGCATTGGTAACTGGAAGTATTTGGGGTAAACCCATGTGGGGTGCCTGGTGGGTTTGGGATGCTCGTTTGACTTCTGAATTAATTCTTTTATTGCTTTATGCTGCGATTTTGGCAACCCACTATGCAATAAAAAATAAAGACAATGGAGATAAAATTATTGCTATCTTAACTTTAGTAGGAATTATTGATTTACCAATTATTCATTATTCAGTCTATTGGTGGAATACTTTGCATCAAGGCTCTACTTTGTCAGTCTTTGCCAAGCCCAAGATTGATGGAAGCATGTTATATCCTTTATTGTTAACCATAGCTGGATTTTTTTTATACTGTTTGTGGATTATTTTAGAGAAAGCACGTCAAGAATTATTGCTTAGGGAAAAGAGGCAAGCTTGGGTCAAGATTCAATTTGAAGGGGAATTTAAATGAATCAATTTTTAGAGTGGCTGACAATGGGTGGATACTCAATTTATGTCTGGCCGGCTTATGGTTTGGTTTGTGTTGTTTTAGTAATAAATTTATTAGGTATGAAATGGAAAGGAAAACAGACACGTCAAAAATTACAACAATGGTTTAAGCGATAAAAATGATTCCAGCACGCCGACGCAAGATAATGATTTTAGTATTTACCCTGTCTATTTTGTCCACCGCTGCAGCACTGGTTTTATATGCGCTGAGACAAAATATAAGCTTGTTCTATACTCCTACCCAGGCTGTAGCGGGTGAAGCCCCACAACAGCATAATATTCGTATGGGGGGGATGGTTGAAAAGGGTTCTATTATTCGCTCGAAAAAGGGTTTGGATGTTGTATTTAAAATAACCGATTTTAATCAAACCATTACCGTAAAATATACGGGTATTCTTCCAGACTTATTTAGAGAGGGGCAGGGAGTAGTTGCTGAAGGGCAGCTGCTTGATAATCAACATTTTCGTGCCTCACAGGTATTGGCGAAACATGATGCGAATTATATGCCGCCGGAAGTGAAAGCAGCTTTATCCCAAAAGGTACATTCATGATTGCAGAATTAGGGTTTTTTTCTTTGGTTTTGGCTTTGCTTTCTTCCATAATGCTTGCATTAATTCCACTCGCAGGATTGCAATTGAAACGAAATAATTGGATAGATGCTGCAAGTACTTATGCAGTCTGCCAGTTCTTCTTTATTGCCTTATCTTATCTTTTCCTCACGTGTTGTTTCTTAAATGATGATTTTTCGGTAATTTACGTACTCAGTAATTCCAGCATTAACTTGCCTTGGTTTTATAAACTCTGTGCGGTTTGGGGGGGACATGAAGGTTCCATGCTGTTATGGGTCTCTATTCTGAGTTTTTGGACGTTGCTGGTGGCTTTTTGCAGTGCGGGTTTGGATAAGGAAATGCGTACTCGTGTTTTAGTTGTTCTTGGTTGGTTAGGCATTGGATTTATTCTTTTTTTGCTGACTACATCTAACCCTTTTTTACGCCAATTTCAAGTTTTAGATACCCAAGGTCGTGATTTGAATCCCTTATTGCAAGATCCGGGTTTTTTATTTCATCCGCCAATGTTGTATATGGGGTATGTCGGTTTTTCTGTAGCTTTTGCCTTTGCCATTGCAGCACTTTGGTCAGGTAGAGTAGAAGCCAGTTGGTCCAAGTGGACTAGACCTTGGACATTAGCTGCCTGGTGTTGTTTAACGGCTGGGATTACTTTGGGAAGCTGGTGGGCATATCGTGAGTTAGGCTGGGGCGGATGGTGGTTTTGGGACCCGGTCGAAAATGCCTCTTTTATGCCTTGGTTAGTAGGTACTGCTTTGTTGCACTCTTTGGCGGTAACTGAGCAGCGTCAACAATTTAAAGCATGGACTATGTTGCTTGCAATTGCAGCTTTTTCTTTAAGCTTAATAGGTACTTTTCTTGTGCGTTCTGGGGTTTTGACCTCAGTTCATGCATTTGCTGTAGATCCACAGCGCGGATTATATATTTTAGGATTTTTATTATTTGTTATTGGTGGCTCTTTGTTATTATTTCTTTTTAGAGCTCAAACCTTACATTCAAGCAGCAACCCCAGTCCTTTTTCCAGGGAAAGCGCTTTATTATTAAATAATGTTTTTTTAGTAGTAATTATGCTCACTGTTTTAATGGGAACGGTGTATCCATTACTTGTTGAAGGTTTAGGCCTGGGTAAACTATCTGTCGGAGCCCCTTATTTTAATGCTGTATTCGTCCCTTTAATGATTCCTCTGTTGCTATTAATGGGAATTGGTATTCATTTAAAATGGAACAGAGATCATTGGCAAAGTGTATTAAAAAAACTTTGGAAAACAATTGTTCTTAGCTTCTTAATTCCTTTGGTTTTATTAATTACTACCACTAAAGAATTTAATAGTTCAGCTTTTATGGGATTAAGTCTGGCTTTTTGGGTGATTTTAAGTACATTTCAAGCTGCTTATAGACGGATTTTTGATCGTGGTTTATATAAAGTAGGGCGAGCTTTTTGGGGAATGATTCTCGCACATTTGGGAGTGGCAGCTACGGTAATTGGTATTGCAGTTTCTACCGCGTATGGTGTGCAAGATGATGTACAAATGGAACCTGGAAAAAAAGTATCTTTACTTGGTTATTCTATTGAATTTATGCACCAGGAACCATTAAACGGACCAAATTATAAAGGAACTAAAGCTCAATTTAAAATAAATTATCAGGGCAAGAGCAAGCTGATTTATCCTGAAAAAAGGCTTTATACAGTGGGGCAAATGGCTATGACTGAGTCCGCAATTGATGTAACGCCGTTTAGAGATATTTATGTCGCTTTAGGTGAGCCATTAACTGATAGTTCCTGGTCTGTAAGACTTTATTATAAGCCCTTGATTCGTTGGATTTGGGCTGGTGGTTTTATGATTTTGGCAGGTGGTTTTTTTGCACTGACAGATAGACGATATTATCAAAAAAGGCAGCAAGCAATAATTGGTGCCCAGGAGTTGAAGGCATGAAAAAAATAGGATGGAAAGTGATTCCAATTACTCTTTTTTTGCTGCTTTGTGTTTTTCTTTGGCGTGGTTTGTCCTTAAATCCGCATGAATTACCTTCGGTGCAACTTGGGAAGCCATTACCTCACTTTAGTCTGCCTGAATTACATCATCCGAATTCTTTTTTTAGCTCCACTCAATTACATGGCCAGGTGGTTTTATTAAATGTTTGGGCGAGTTGGTGTGCAGCATGTGTCGATGAGCAGGTTTTTATGTTGCAATTGGCGCGTGAAGGAGTGCTAATTTATGGGTTGAATTACAAAGACAAATCATATGATGCTCTCCGCTGGCTGAAGCAATGGGGAAATCCTTATAAGCGAGTCATCCAAGACCAGGACGGAAAAGTTGCTATCGATTTGGGTGTTTATGGCGCACCAGAGACTTTTGTGATTGATAAAAAAGGAATCATCCGTTATCGACATGCTGGAATTATGACTCAAGAGATGTGGCTAAAAGAGATTTCGCCTTTAATGAAACAGTTGGAGCAGACTTCATGAGAATAGACCTCTTTCGAAACGCCTCTGCAAAGGGTGCTTACTTCATCGATACGGTGCTCGAATCCTCATATGACTTCATGTCTTCTCGTTTTGTTGCAAGTTTCGGGAGAGTTCTAACATATTTTATTTTTTTGGGGTTTTTGCTTTTTTTAGGTTCGTCAGTTTGGGCAAACAGTACTTATCCTTTGGATTCTGCTCAAAAGGAAGCTCAATTTAATCATCTGCTCAAAGATTTGCGTTGCCTGGTTTGTCAAAATCAAGATTTGGCAGATTCTAACGCTGAACTGGCTAAAGATTTGCGTAATCAGGTTTATCAAATGGTGAAAGAGGGTAAGAGCGATAGTGAAATCAGTGATTATTTGACTGCTCGTTACGGAGATTTTATCCTGTTTAATCCACCGGTTAAAGCTGTAACTCTTTTATTGTGGTTTGGACCTATTTTATTTTTACTCTTGGGATTTGTTATTTTCTGGCGGACTTGTTTTGGAACGCGAGAGAAGGAATATGCATAATTTAGTGAGTTTCTTATGAATGAATGGTGGTTACTGGGATTATTAGCAGGTTTGACTGGCTTAGCCTGTATGTTCATGGTTTACCCATTCCGACGCCGTTTTATCGCCAGCCTATTGCTGGTTCCTGTTGTCTTTTTAGGCGCATTTACAGGATATTTTTATTGGGGTGGTTTTGGAGGATGGCAAGAGTATGTCCATCATCTTAATTCCCAGAAACAGGCTAAAAAAATATTGGAATCGATTAAAAGTCCACAGGAATTAATTGAAAAATTGCGTGCAAAATTGGATGAAACCCCAAAAAGTGCTAAAGGTTGGTATCTTTTGGGACGTTTGTACAGCAGCCAAAATGAAAAACAAAATGCTGCAGATGCTTTTGCAAAAGCATATCAGTTTAATCCAAATGATGAACAATATGCAGTGAACTATGCGCACAGTTTGTGGGTACTGAATAATCAGCAATTTACTGAACAGATCACTGAAGTATTTAGCCGATTATTAAAAAATAATCCAAATCAGCCCGATGCATTGGCGATGCTCGCGATGGATGCTTTTGTAAGTCATGCGTATGAAGATGCAATACGTTATTGGCAACGTTTGTTAAAACTGGCTCCAGAACAATCAGAAGAAGCTCAAGTAATTCGGAAAGCAATTGCAAAAGCTGAAGAGCATCTGAGGTTAAAAGATAAAAATCTGGAGTGATTTTGCTGTAGAGTACATTATAATCTTGAGGTCCCCATCAATTTTTGATTTTATCTAAGCGTTTATCAATAGTACAATTTCAATGATGCTAAAAGGCTGTCATCTCTGTGTAGACACGGATCCATCTTTCAAAATGGACCATAGCGAGTAAGTTGAGTCGTTCGACCCAACAAAATTTGTTCCACAATCCACTTATTGCATTGATGTTTTTAAAATAGTTATTCATACATCCAATTAATCGGCGCCTCTGATTTAATAGGGTGAGCGTGTTCAGTTATGAGATTTGATTCATTACTTTCGGGATACAAAACATATCTTTTTGTAATGCAATTAATTTTAAATCTGCTAGTCTATAAATAGGCATCAGAATTATAAGGAGAAAATGATGTATAAGAGGGTATTGTTTGCTACTGACTTTGACGAAGTAGGTGTTATAGCAGCGCATAAGGCAAAAAAAATTGCTGATGAGAACGGCGCTGATTTGATATTAGTTCATGTCGTAGAACCCATTCCTGCTTATGCTTATCCTGGGTTTGCCGGATTTGCTGAAGTTGAA
Source organism: Legionella bozemanae (assembly GCF_001648595.1). Lineage (GTDB taxonomy): Bacteria > Pseudomonadota > Gammaproteobacteria > Legionellales > Legionellaceae > Legionella > Legionella bozemanae. The sequence continues at coordinate 60,448 of NZ_LBAW01000011.1, forward strand.
TTATCTATTCGCGAGCAAGCTGAAAAAGAACTCAATGAATTGGGTGAAAAGTTAGGGGTAGATGCAAAACACCGATTTATTGAATTTGGCTCCACTAAAAATGAAATTTTAAGGGTCGCACAAGAGCGACATATTGATTTGATTGTTACGGGGAGTCATGGCAAGCATGGTCTTTCCTTATTATTGGGTTCAACAGCAAATTCCATTTTGCATGGCGCTGAATGCGATGTTTTAATTGTCCGATCCATACCTGAGAAACATTCTAAAGCGTAAGAATCAAGTATAAAAATGTAGCCTGGGTGCAGCGAAGCGTAACCCGGGTTTATATTAATTCTGTTTATCCAGGTTCACTTGGCTTCGTTTGGCTTATAAATGCTTCTATTTTAATAGTTTGTTTCAACTCGCTTACTATTTCTCAACGGAGCAGAAAACAAGTATACTACTGGGTTTCGAGTTACACGATTGAATTACTTATGAAATTGTTGCGCGGCATTCAACATTTTTCTGCGTTTGATAAAGGCGTGGTCGCTACTATTGGTAATTTTGATGGCGTGCATTTAGGGCATCAAAATCTTATTAGGACTTTAGAAAACAAAGCAAATGATTTAAAGTTACCTTTAGTCCTAATTCTATTTGAGCCTCAGCCTAGAGAATATTTCCAACAAGAGAAAGCTCCAGCAAGACTTTCCAGTTTAAGAGAAAAATTGGATGTATTACGCTCATATCAGATTGATTACATATACTGTTTTAAATTTAATAATAGCTTAGCGCAAACTTCTGCAGATGATTTCGCACGCACTTATTTGTTTTCTACGCTCAATGTGAAATATCTCTTGGTAGGTGAAGATTTCCGTTTTGGCAAAAATAGAGAAGGCGATGTGAGCTTGTTGAAAAAGCTTGGTTCGGAATATGCCTGCGATATAAGCATTTATTCAAATTTTTGTATTAACGAAAATAGAATCAGCTCAACACGAATTAGAACGGCATTGCAACATGGCGATCTGAATACAGCAGCAAAATATCTAGGTAGACCTTATAGTATTTGTGGTCGTGTATTACATGGAGACGGGCGTGGGCGACAGTGGGGTATTCCTACGGCAAATCTGGCGTTGCATCGCTATTCTTTGCCTTTGCAGGGAGTATTTGTAGTTCGAGTTCGAATTGCTTCGCAAATGGTGTATGGGGTAGCGAATATTGGACGTCGTCCTACAGTAGATGGCAGCAAAAATATTTTGGAAGTGCATTTATTTGATTTTGAGCGGTCAATATATGGTGAATTGATGCAGGTGTTTTTCTTGCACAAATTGCGCGATGAGGTTAAATTCACTTCGGTGGAGGCTTTAATCGCACAGATTTATGATGATATTGCAGCGGCAAAGGAATTCCTCAGGAATTGTAATGAAAAGGCCTCTGTATCAATGTTGGGAATAGATTTGAGTGCAGGTTGAATGAAAAACATTTTGAAAATAGGATAGGGATGATACTGTATGGTTTTTTCAAATTATTTTTCATTCAAGATACACTATAAATAGGGACAGTATAGGGTGAATAGTCACCAAACAATTTAACGATTTCGCAGAGTAAACTCTTATGGCAGAATACAAAGATACATTAAATCTCCCTAATACTTCATTTCCAATGAAGGCAAATTTAGCTACTCGAGAGCCTGAAGTTTTGGCTAATTGGCAAGCAAAAAAAGTTTATGAAAAAATTCGTAATGCTCGTGCCGGAAGTAAGCACTTTATTTTACACGATGGCCCTCCTTACGCGAATGGCCATTTGCACTGCGGACATGCGTTAAACAAGATTCTTAAAGACATTATTATTAAATCCAAATCACTCAGCGGGTACGACGCGCCATTTGTTCCTGGTTGGGATTGTCATGGGTTGCCTATTGAACTCAATGTAGAGAAAAAGATAGGGCGTGTTGGTGATAAGGTATCTGCACGAGAGTTTCGTGCCAAATGTCGTGAGTATGCCGCCAGTCAAATTGATATTCAGCGGGATGAGTTTCAACGTCTTGGGGTTTTTGGAGATTGGTATAATCCCTATGTCACTATGGATTTTCGTTATGAAGCCAATATCGTTCGCGCATTAGGTTTGATGATTAAAAATGGTCATTTGCAACAAGGCTTTAAACCAGTACATTGGTGTATTGATTGTGGTTCTGCTTTGGCTGAGGCAGAGGTTGATTATGACGAGAAAACCTCGCCTTCTATTGATGTTGCTTTTTTTGCGGTGAATCCCGAAGAATTTATTGGATTGTTTAAAAAAAATGCAAAAACAAAGCCAGTTAGCCTTCCTATTTGGACTACGACTCCTTGGACTTTACCTGCTAATGAAGCTGTGTGCTTACATCCTGCGATTGATTATTCTTTAGTCGATACAGATGATTCTTATTTAATACTTGCCACCGATTTGGTTGAATCTACTATGGCTCGTTACGGAGTGAGCCAATATACAATTTGTGGGTCAGCAAAAGGAAAGGTTTTTGAGCATTTAAACTTAAAACACCCCTTCTATAATCGAGTTGTGCCAGTGGTATTAGGCGAGCATGTAACTACTGAATCCGGTACTGGAAGCGTACATACAGCTCCTGCACATGGACCAGATGATTATTTGGTCGGCCAAGCTTATAAATTGCCTTTAATTAATCCAGTTAAAGGAAACGGTTGTTTTGCTGATGATGTTGAATTATTTGCTGGACTTTCTGTATTAAAGGCCAATGACACAATTTTGGAAGTTTTGGCTGAAAAAGGAGTTCTTTTAGCGAAAGAGAATATTCGACATAGTTATCCTCATTGTTGGCGACATAAATCCCCGATGATTTTTTTAGCGACGCCTCAATGGTTTATCTCAATGGATAAAGGTCGGTTAAGGGAACATATTGTTAAAGAAATTGATAAAGTGACTTGGGTTCCTGATTGGGGTAAGGCTCGTATCAGTAATATGGTTGAAAATAGACCTGATTGGTGTATATCAAGACAAAGAGCTTGGGGTACTCCTATGCCCTTATTTGTTCATAACACGACTCGTGAATTGCATCCTAATACACTGGAGCTTATTGAAAAAGTTGCGTTGCTTATTGAGAAATCTGGCATTGATGCCTGGTTTGAGATGGATGCAAAAGCGCTTTTAGGAGATGATGCTGAATTATATGACAAAATTAACGACACTATGGATGTGTGGTTTGACTCTGGTGTAACTCATTTCTGTGTTTTGCAACAAAATAAAGCGTTATCTTTCCCTGCAGATATTTATTTTGAAGGTTCAGATCAGCATCGCGGCTGGTTTAACTCTTCATTGACTACTTCTGTTGCTATGTATGGTATTGCTCCTTATAAAACAGTATTGACTCATGGCTATACTGTGGATGCTGAGGGTAAAAAGCTTTCTAAATCCAAAGGGAATTATGTTGCTTTGGATAAGTTGGTTAACCAACACGGTGCGGATATTTTACGTTTGTGGGTCGCTTCCACGGATTACCGACATGAAGTGAGTATTTCAGATGAAATTATCAAGCGAAATGCAGACGCTTATCGAAGGATTCGCAACACAGCCCGTTTTTTATTAGCAAACCTATTCGATTTTGACCCAGCAGTTGATGGCGTACACAACAAAGATCTTTTGGAATTGGATAAATGGGCGTTAAAGCGCAGCCAGCTTTTACAAAAAGAAATTATCGAAGCTTATGAAAGCTATCAATTTCATGTGATTTATCAGAAACTTCATAATTTCTGTGCGGTAGACATGGGAAGTTTTTATCTTGATTTGATTAAGGACCGGCAATATACCTCCGCAAAAGAAAGCAAAGCCAGACGTTCTTGCCAAACGGCAATGTATCACATCATTAGGGCATTTACTCTTTGGGTGGCGCCTATTTTGTCTTTCACAGCAGAAGAGATAGGGCGTTATATACCCGGTTATAATCAAGAATCGGTCTTTACCGAACTTTGGTATGATGCCTGGCCAAAGATTGATGATGTGAACATGGACGATTGGGATGAATTGCATTTAATCCGTGACGAAGTGAATAAGGCTTTGGAAGAGACACGTCAAAAAGGCGAAATAGGCTCTGCTTTGGCTGCAGAAGTCACTTTATATGCGGACAACAAAGTATTGCCTAAACTGACTCGTTTGGGTGAGGAATTGCGCTTTTTACTCATCACATCTGGTGCCGCAGTACATCCTATGAATTCAGCTCCAGCTGGTATAGCGGCTACAGCATATGGTGTTTCTATTGCCGTTTCGGCAAGTCCACATGAAAAATGTGCTCGCTGTTGGCACAGACGGCCTGATGTGGGTCAAAATTCCCAGCATCCTGAGCTCTGCTTACGTTGTGTTGGCAATATTAGCGGCCAAGAGGAAATGAGGCAGTTTATATGAGAAAATGGCCATGGTTTATGCTCAGTCTTATAGTGATTGTTTTTGATCAAGTAAGTAAGTACTTAGCGAGTGTTTTTTTAACTCCCTATAAGCCATTACCTGTTTTTCCAATGTTTAATCTTACTTTGGCCTATAATTCTGGCGCTGCTTTTAGCTTTTTAAGCGGTGCCGGAGATTGGCATAGATGGTTTTTTGCCGGTTTTAGCTTCATCGTGAGCGTTATACTTGCTGTCTGGTTGTATCGTACTGAAAGCCAGTCTCGATTCCTTTTAGTTGGCATTAGTCTTATTTTAGGTGGTGCGATTGGTAATTTGATCGATAGAGCACTTGATGGCTATGTGATTGATTTTATTGATGTTTATTATAAGCATCATCATTTTGCTACATTTAATCTAGCGGATAGTGCAATTTGTATTGGTGCTGGCTTTTTTCTTCTGGATCTGTTGGTGAATAGAGAATGACTCAGTGTATATTGAGTCAATTTGGCGTTACTAATCTATTCAAGTGACCAAACTCTCTGATGGAGCTTGCCTCAGCCGTTGTTCGCGGGTGTTGTTTTTAATGTTTGCAATTCCTGTGCCTCATCAAATAACATTTTTACGGGACGTGTCTTAGCGTATTCCTCTGCCTTTCCTACTAAAATACTTGCTATCTGGGTAGTGTCTTTTGCCTTTACAGCATCTTGCAAAGACTCAAACATTTCTTTATAGGTTTTAGAGAAAAAACATAATATCTTATGAAGGAAATTCTTTTCATGTTTCTGGATAAATCGATCCGTGGCATTAAGAAGAGCATCATTGGAATCACTATGTACCAGACCGCGTATTTTAGCTACATCTTTTTGGATTTCTTCTCCGAGTTCTCCAGCATCTGTTTGAGTTTTTCTTATTCCTTGAAGCAAAGCGTCGATTTTTTCTTCAGGTGATTTTTGATCTATTTGTTTATCCCCATGCGGAACGGTTTCTACTGCATGATCAAGCATCACCTTAAAGGGACCAAGTAAATCATCGGCCTTAATTCCTAGCGCTTCTAACTCTAATATCTTTGTATGAATCTTTTGCAGATGAAGGACATATTGTTCCTGAGCAAGTAAATGTCGTTGAAATGCATTAACATCAGAAAGTACGATATCAATAATACCTTCTTTTATACCTTTAGTTGATTTAATTTGTGACTGATGCGCTTTTAATGTTTGTATATCTTTTTTTTCTACTGTTTTTAGCTCGTTAAATTCACTTTGAATCTCAGCAACAAGCTTAGTAGGGTCTTTGTATGTTATTAAATTAACCTTTAATTTACTTAAAGCGAGAGTATTTTCCCGAGTAAGCATGCCTAGAGAGAAAAAATCACTTGGAGTACCACCTATAGCATTAGGAAAAAGAATGATAGAGAATCCTCCCGAAATTTTTTGGGAGAAATTGCCACGCTCTGCATTAAAAAATGCCTGCCAATGTTTTCTTTGATCTGGCTTTATTTCGAGATCATCCATGAGTTGGTTAAACTGTTCTTGAGTTTGATAATGCGCCCAAAATCTCTCTATTGGAGTTGCATTTCTAGGATGACTACTTAATAAGATCTGCCTCAATTGCATCATCCGTACAACTTTAGCTTCGTGTTCTTTTATTGACGCCAAGTTTACCTGAAATTGTTTGTATGCCTGTTTCTCGGGAGTTAATTGTTGTAAGGCACTACTGTGTGATGATTCACTGTTTTTTAACGAATCTCCATATGCTTGTGCTAATTGAGTAAACTGTTGTTTTATTTGCCCCTTCATTTCTTCCAAATCTTTCCCTGCACTTTTAGGAATCAGGGGATGGTCTAATTGAGTTTCAAAAAAACAGGCCATACAATAAAAAGCAAGCAAGACATTATGACTCATTTCTGGATCATCGATTTTATATGCCTTAGACCATTCGTTGAAACTTTTTATAACATCCATCACTAGCCTGAATTTAGGAGCGTTCATAAAACCAGTAAAACCATTGATAAATCCGTCACTTAGATGAGATAATAGTTCATTGATAGGTGCTTTTTCTGGATGATTTTCTGTCAGTTTTTCACCACGTACCGTTGCAGTTACTGCCAGAAAAAAAAGAAAGCGCAGCCTTTTCTTCAAAGGAAGTTGTTTTTTCAAATTTTCTTCAATGAATTTTAACTGATTCGCAAGAGGTTCTTTTTTAACATCGCTAATAAAAGGATTAAAGGTTGTTTCTATAGACTTCTTAAATTTATCTAATTTTACATTTTCCGTTTCTGGACTAAAACTTAAAAGTTTCTTTTCGGTTGAGTCTACAGATTCTTTTGAAAACATAATAGACCTAAAATAAATCACAGTGCTTAATTTATTATAACATGATTATATTAAGACAATATGAAATACAAACAGGTCACGAATTAAATAATAGTTATAAGAAATAAACTGGAAGTATGCCAAAATGGTGTTGCAAGCGTGCTTTTTCTAAAAAGAGGCTCATTTTTAAACTTAATTATGAACTGGAATTGTTACCCTGGATCCTCCATCTAAAGTTTTCTGTGCTTCTTCCTTTAGAGTCTTAAATTGATTTTTAATTTCTTTCTCACGAGCATGTTCATCGGATAGGCCTAGTATCTCTTTAATTTTATTAAAACTTTTTTCAGATGACTCCTCTGAGCTAACCTCTTTTGCTGTTGTAGCCTCTTTTAAGTCTTTGAACATTTTTTTATAGGCAGGAGAAAAAATTAATAATAGTTTATGGCCGAATGTATTTTCCTTAGAGTTAATAAATCCAGTCACCAATTCAATCATTGTTTTTTGTTTCGAATGTACAAGGATATTAATACTCCGTTGGATGCCTTCTACATTATCAATGGCTCTATCTATTGAGAGACTCAAGGTATTAATTTTTTGTGAGGTTGGTAAATCTGAAGGTATTTCAGTGTAGCTAATGGTTTTAACAACTTTATCTAGAAGAGCTTCGCACGTTTTTTCGAGTTCACTACAATCTACATGGTGTTTTATTTTGTTTATTTGAGCATAAATATTCTGAAGAGATTCAACTAAACGTTTTTGTGCGTGCAAATTTTTTTTAAGTAAATCGATATCACTATTTACCTGTACCAATGCTTTCGTTGAGGCCTGTCCTCCTCTATTTTTTTCAAATTGTTCCGTTATTGATTCAAGACTAACCTTTTTAAAACCTGATAAGACTTTTAAATTTTGTTCTATGTTCTCAAAAAGTTGAGACGGATTTTCTTCATCAGGAATTAATTTCTGTTGTTTAATTTCAGCGCGCATCACTTCGAGTCGTTGTATCACAGCTCCGCTTTTAGAACTAAGAGAGTCTACAGAAATTGTATTACTTGGAATTCCTCCCAACTGTTGAGGTATTCCCCAAGAGCCGGTCAAAAATACTGAAAAAAATTGTTGTCTAAAGGAGCCATGCTGGTAATTATAATACTCTTGCCATCCAGGTCTTTCACTTACTGGGATCTCGAGATCATTTAGGATCCCTGTAAATTTTTCTGGAGTATTATACTTCTCCCAGAATTGACTCAGTATCTCTGTTTCAGATAGTATCTCTTGCTTTTTCAGCAAGAGCTGTAATTCTTGTAATCGATTCAATTTATCTTTTGGAAAGCTGTCTCTTTTTTGTTGCATTGCTTCTTGTTATGTTTTTAATCTAATTATCTGCTCTTTGAATTGACGATATAAAGGGTCTTCGTCAGGTCCCAACACTTGCAAAGCGCTACTTATTCTGTTTCTGTTTTCTTCTTCCAACTTATTTTTTAAGTCATTAAATTTATTAGCAATCAAGCTTTTTATTGTTGCCATTTCATCTTTAAATTTTTTAGGTATTATGCGATAGCTTGATAGTTTTTCCTCAAGTGAACATGCAGCAGCATAAAGAGCTAATAAAACTTCGTGTTTGTTTTGCATGCCTTGATTGATGTCAAAATATTGTATCCACTCCTTCATTCCTTCTATAAGGTTATTAATTGCTTCTACATTAAGGTTTAATCCAAGTCCTATAGAACCAAATCCATGAACCCAACCGTTGCTTAATCCGGATAATAGTTTATTAATAGGTACAATTTCAGGATGATTTTCAGGAAGATTTTGTTTACGTTCTAATGCCAAAGCCGCTAAAGTAAAAACTAAGGTCCAAGTTCGTTTTTGGCTACTCTCATGCTCAATTTTAGCAGCCATATCTCCTGTTTTTTCTTTCATTTCCTTAGCGATATGCTCTAATTGTTGAGCAAGTGGCAATAATTTGCATTGTTCAATAAATCCAATGAGCGCATTTTTGATGCCTAGCTTGTGCAGATTGAAGGCAGGATCGGTTTTAGTTTGCCCGTTATACGAGGAGAGAATAATTACTGTTCTATCTAATAGAGCATCAGTGAGCATAATCAGGGCGTTAAAGTGACTATATTATAGATTACTCAACCTTAAGGATTATTATCTATCTTGGCAGTACTTAAGTTGAATTCTGATCTTTATAAATAAAACATATTGTTACGCCAAAATACTTGTTGTAAGCGCACTGAGCTGTTTTGTATCGGGATTATGTATACTTATTGCCGCTACAGCGGGTAAATTAAGGAAATGTTCTGCTTCTTCCCATTCAATTTCGGCAGGGAGCAATTTTAAATGTGGGAGGCATTTATTCAAAAGAGTGCAAAAGGCCAAATCAGCTGGAAATGGACGAACATGCACATAGCCTAGGCTCATTACTGCCATTGCTTCTGAAATCGTCGCAACTCCGGGTAAGTAATTCAGCGAGTAAACATTTGCTGTGTGGGCAATGGCGGGCAAATAACCAGGGCTGGTGGCAAAATGTACATTAGCCTGATAGCAATTTTCAAGTTGCTGTGTATCAATCACTCCGCCGGCACCGATTTTAAGCGAAGGATAACGAGTAATTGCCTGATTTAATAATTTTTGATCTGTTGAATTAATTTCAACTAAATCGAAACCGGCTGTTTTAATTTGCTCTAACCGTTCAAACAAAAAATTGTCTACATCCAAGGATATAATTACAGATTGATTGCCAAGTAACTTATCTAAGATCATAGCTAGTCCTATGGTGATGTATAGTGTCATCCTCTAAGTTTTATACATCGTTGCAAGCTGGAGCGGATGATGCTATATATTTTTTAGTAAACTTTGTTTCAAATGGGTTAAATTACAAAACTTAATGTTAGAAGAGTTGGCTTGTGTTGGCAAGTATATTAGTGATTCTTATTTGAAATAAATTAGGGATATTAATTAGTTTGAAAAAAGAAAATTACGGTGTTTAAAGTATGCACCGAGCATTCTATGGAATGCTCGGATAGGGGTGAATTGCTTGTTATCTAGGTGAGGATGGAGTGCTGACTTGTTCCTCTCGTTTTTCCACTGGACTCAATTCGGAAGTAACATTATTCTTATAGGAGTCTTCCCCAAATTTAGGCATATTTTTCAATAAATCGTTCATCGTTGTTGGGGGAACAGGTGCCATTTCTAACATACGTTTGATTTTTTCTTTTAATGTTTCCGGATTTTTATCCAATTCGTTTTGTTCGTCTTTTGATAAAGTTTTCTTCGCCTTATCTGTAACGTAGTCGTCCATTTTATCACGTGATTTTGGATCTTGTATTGTTTTGACTGTAGTAAATAGAGAGCCCCAAGTGATGGGTTTTTGTCCATTGTTTACAGTTTGGACGAATGCAGCAGCAGTTAAAATTTGTTGCGGTGACGGCATTGAAGGTGAAGTTCCTTTAGATTGCGTCGGCGTTGGAATGGATATTGCGTTCAAGCCAAAGTTATTACCTGACGTGATCGTGGATTGCGGGGGTTGCATAGACAAAGCAGGGTTTAAAGATTGTTCTGCCTTTGCACGAGCAGATTGCATTAAAGTAAGTTGGTTTTGTGCCATTAGTTTTTCAGCTTTGGCTTGAGTGCTGCGTGCGGTATTGAGATTCAGCTCTTCCTTCTCCACATCTTTAACTACATCTTTTACAATTTTGAGATCGTTTTTTTTATGTTGGAAGTCGTTCTTTGCCTGTTTTTTGTCACTATCACTCATAGTGTCTAAATCTTGACCTTCTTTTAAAAGGTAGTAATTCCCTTCCTTATCTTTCGCTATTTTTTGACCTTTAGAAAGAACAAAAGCAGCCTTGCCGTACGTAATGGCATTTCCCTCGGGATCCTTAACATTTCCCTCAGCATCAGCGAATACTTTTACTGTGAGATCTTTCTTTTTATTTTGGAAATCCCATTTGGCCTGAGCTATTTCCTCTGGCGTCATATTTTTTAATTCTTGCTCTTTTTTTAGAAGATAATAATTTCCATCTTTATCTTTCTCAATCTTTTGATCTTTTGAAAGAACAAATGCAGCATCTTCTTTAGTAATGTCATTTCCTGCAGAATCTTTAACATTTCCATTAATATCAGCATAGATTTTTTCAGGTTCTTTGTTTTGTCGTTTAGCGGCAAGGATGTCTTCCAAGCTAGCAATTTTTAGACCGACTGTATTGAGCTCATTTCCTAATCGATAAATATCTTCATCTTTTAGACCAGGCCGCATCATCTTATCTGAGATTAAATCGGCTTCTTTTTGGAGGGCTTTAATTTGTTTCTTAATTTGCTTTTCTGATTGTGCTTCAAACTGAGGTGCATTAAATTTATCTAAACCCTCATTGTATGTACTATATTTTTCAGTAAGCATTTTTCGTTCAGTTTTTAACTTTTCTTCATGCTGCTCAAGTGTTTTTATATCTTGCTGAAGTTTTTCTATAGCTTCAGTATAATTTTTAATGGCCTCTTTAGTCTCTGATTTTAGTTCAGTAGGTGGGCTTTTCAATGGAACTTGATCATTTTTTAAGACCTTATCCTGTTGCATTTGGATTAACTCATTTTGCGCTTTTTGGGCTTCAGCTTCCTCTGCGAGCAGCCACTGGAATAGAAAACCTCTTCTCCGCTCTTGCATCGTGATTTCTTCTTGTATTTGCAGTTGCCGCTCTTCTTCAATGGCTCTCTCAAGAGCTAACTCGGCGCCAATTTCATGGGTTACTGTTTCCCCAGCAGGCGATAATAAGAAAATCTTTATATCTTCTGGATTACGTAAGCCAAATTGGCTCAGATCGATTGTAGAAGGGTTAGGATCAGCTCCATCTCCAGGTGAGGAAAAACTAAGCTCACCACTGCCTACTTTTGCTTGTATGGCACTGTCAAGTTTTTCATTTATAAGGGCGAGTTCATCTGAGGTAAGATGTTCTGTTAGGTTTTCTTTTGCAATCGACATAGAGCTGTATCCTCTTACACCATATTATAATTATATACAACATTGTACAATAAATCATCAGAAGCATATAGCTTAGAATGGCACGTTAACTACTATAGCTGATTGTTTCTTTTTGAAAAGGAACTTTTGCATTACTTTTCGAACTTTTTACTGTAAATAAGGTTTGGTGATGAGAAATAGGGCTATGATTTTTTTCTAATGTATGTGATTCACTGTCATTATCCAGGAGAGTTTGTAGCAAACAGTGGCTGCTTGAATGTGGAATGAGTTCATAACGCCTGGGATCTTTAGCGTAATATTCCATATCATCTAAAGCCGTATGCAGTTTAAGATCATCTTTTGCAAATGCCCAATAATACAAATGACCGCGTTGACTTTCTATAAAGGATAATAAAATGTGTTTCATCGCGCTGGCTTGATTATCGATCCAGTTACAGAGTGTTGTAATTCCTTTTGCGCTAGCTGCAAATAAAATACCAAAAGAACTATCCCATACTTCACCGATGGTATATATAATACTGCCTAAAGCGTAGGCAAAAATGCGGCTTATAGGATCTAAAACAGTGAGTCCCACGCGGGTAGAGAAAGAAATAAAATCAAGAAAGGGTAAAACAAGAAGATTTTTTATTAATTGTAATAGCGGGATGCCTAGACCTCGAACACCATTAATACAAAGATTAAGGAATGGATTATTGGAAAAGTGTCCGAAGGGCCAGGTAAACCCATAAAGCGGTGATAATCTGAAATTGGTTATTAAATTGTCTGCTGGTGGTCTTGTTGAAAAGAAAAGTAATAATTCACCTATATCACTGATGTTACCAAAGAGTGCAAGTGTTTTAATGAGTAGATTCGTAATACCACGAAAGGGTACATGGATAAAAAGAGCGCTTACTTCGATAAGTGGGATGGTGAGTAGTGCCAAGGTAAAATCAGTGCAGGCTGATAAAATTTGTTTGCTGATGTTCTTGGCAAGTAATCCACTTTTTTGCCAACCCCTGATAAACCCATCGTTAAATCCGTAATAATATCCTTCAATAAAAGGAGCAATGCACAGCTTCCCCAGGGTTACAAAGCTTTTACATAACCATTTACACGTCCCAAGAAACCAATCGTCACCTGGGTGCATAATGGTATCATAAATAGCTGCGCCCCCTTTTCCACCTAAAGCGGCATAATTGGTATAGGGAAAATCCCCCATTTCACGTCCCAATGATGGAATGACTTTAGTTAAGCCGTACCCTAAACCAAGCGCTAATGAAGCAATAATGGCAATTTCTGCAGGATCTTCTTTAAGGATATTGAATGCTTCAACAAAAAACTTATCCAGATTTCCTGCTGCTTGCACACCTTGCCAATAGGTCATCGATGCAGAAATCGCTTCAGAGAGGGTTCCATGGCTCATCCAATGAGCTAATTTTTGTGTCGGTTCAATGCCTGCAATTAAACCGTGTAATTGTAATTTAGTTAAAATGGATTTAAGGAACTCGGGGGCAAGTACTGCACCACCACCGTAAGCATAAGCGGCCAGTGCTAGAGTACCGATCAAGGGATTTTGTTCGCTTACATCAATAAAAAAACTGGCAATATGACGTATTATTCCCAAGATGCGATGAAATGGATTGTCATAAGCTGGCGGGCTTGGAGGATGATTGGGGCGAGCAATGACATAAGGACTGTTGCTAATTTGTTCTTTAATGAATTCTTCCAGGGTTTGTCCGTTAGCTAAAAGTCCTTTATTTTCCAAAGCCAATATCAGCGAGTTTCTTACTTTAGTGTAGTGCTTGTGTTTTTCTTTAAAATCGTCCTGTTTTGGAATATGGGTGTCATGTATATGGTTGAAAAAATCATGATGCACATTATGGATAATAAAGTGATGCATGCTTTTGTAGAATTTATGGAAAAATCTGGGAATACGTGAAATAAACGCATTAAGTCTAAGGCTAACACGCTCTGGCAAGTAGAGGTGACGTTTGCTGATTTGTCCTAAAGTATATAAATCCTGTCCTTCGGGTAAAGGATAGAAGAGCTCATCGTGAACAAAATAGCGTAATTGTACTATTTTGTTTTCCTGTCTTATCAGGATGAGTTGCTCATTAGTGCTAATTATCCAACTACCGGTGGGTAGTTTGCTGATCCTCTTTTTCGCTTTTTTTCTGTTATTTTCAAATATTGGTTCTTTGGAGCTATTTATAAGGCTCGCGATCAAGGTTTTTAAATCTGGATAACCTTTTTGTGGAAATCCTTGCAGCCTGTAATAGGGGGTTATTTGGGTAATCGTGAGCCCATCTAAACGCGGCAGTACTTCTGTTTTATGTTCTGGCTTGGTATCTATTGCAAGATAATTAATCCAATCATAGCCATCACGCCATAGCTTGTTAAAAAAAGCTGCAAGCTGTGCGAATCGATTTGCTGGCACATTGCTCAAATTCGCGGCGGAAGGGAGTTTGTAATAGTTACAAATAACTCTTAAGGCATCATCCAAATCTTTGCTGTTATGCCCTATGTGAAGTTCACTATCCCACACGAGGCAGGGTTGGGGTGCTTCATGGTTCTTGACGGTGCGACTAAAATCCATTTGATCTTGCCGTGACACAGGGTAGACACGGTTAAAAGCATAATGTTGTGCTGTTTTATGGGCTTCATAAAGAATATTTCCTAGAGAACCTTCAGATACAAGCGGAGAAGCTGCTAGCAAGCGATTCTGATCAGAATAGTGTCCTAAGATTTCAATCACTTCTTTTCTTAATGCTTCATGTCCTTCATGATCTTGGCTGGTTAATTGACGCTCTTTTTTTAACAGTTTTTTTAATGAATCAAGGCATTCATTAGTAATTTGCAATTTTTGTTCTTGTGTCGGAGTCAGTGGCTGTTTGTAACTCGTTGAACGTATTCTGTAGCGATGAACTTTACTTATGATATTCGCTACCAATGAAGAAGGGCGTTCTCCTGGCAGGAGTTGAATGAGAGCCGCCTGATGAGTAAATAACATGAGCTGTACGGTTTTTTTATCATGGTTGGCGATTAAGCGCAGCCTGTCGCCTCCCGGAAGGAGATATTCCATATCATAATGACCATACAGTACCGTCCCTGCTTCATAGCTGAATGGGCTTCCTGTTATAGTAGGTAATGCTTGATGACTGAAAGGTGTAATAGTTAAGGGAACGATAATTTGTGTGTGACCGTTCGTCGTTACAAAATAAGACATAGGAACCATCCTTTGTTCACATACTGCACAGGATACTTGGTTTTTTAGTGAAATATCAAGTAGGAACAGATACAAACCTAGAAATTTTATAGCGTCACTGATAAAATGTTTTAAAAATAAACAGGAATCTATTTTAATGACTAGTTATTGTGGTTATATTGCTTTAGTTGGTAGACCTAATGTAGGTAAATCAACCCTCCTTAATTGTATTTTGCAGCAAAAAGTGAGCATAACCTCCAGAAAGCCACAAACAACCCGACACAGTATTTTAGGGATACGTACTGAAGGTGAGTACCAATTTGTTTATGTAGACACACCCGGGATTCACCAAGGAAATAAAAAAGCAATGAACCGCATGATGAATAAAACTGCGATTAGTGTATTGCGCGATGTTGATGTGATTGCTTTTTTGGTTGATGGGACTCATTGGGAAGAAGAGGATGAGTACGTTTTGAATTTAGTAAAACAAGCCAAAGTGCCGAGTATTTTGGTAATCAATAAAGTGGATAAAATTGATGATAAAGCTCAGTTGTTACCTTGGATAGAGCAAATAAGTCAAGAGCATGAATTTAATGCGATTATTCCTATATCGGCAAAAACAGGGGTGCAGGTCGATGAATTGCAAGAAAAATTACAGAATTATTTGCCTGAGGGACCTCATTTATTTCCAGATGATCAATTGACCGATCGGCCCATAAAATTTTTATGTGCGGAATTATTGCGTGAAAAAATTTTCCGCTTTTGCGGACAAGAATTACCTTATTCTGTTACTGTAGATATTGAGTCATTTAAAGATGAAGGCACGCTTGTGCGTATTCATGCATTGATTTTTGTGGATAAAGACAATCATAAGCGAATGATTATTGGTGATAAAGGACAAAAATTAAAGGAAATGGCAACAACTGCACGGATAGACATGGAAAAACTTTTAGGTAAGAAAGTATTCTTGCAATGCTGGTGTAAGGTAAAATCCGGCTGGTCAGATGACGAGCGTATATTAAAACAATTAGGCTATGATTAGGACAATAGAGGCTTGGGTTTTACACAAGCAATGGTCTGGAGATACGAGTGCTCGCGTCAGTTTTTTTACGCGTGAGTTAGGTGTGGTTCAATGTCTTTCCAGAGGCGGCCGTACACCTAAAAAGCAAGCTCTTTTACAACCTTTTACTCCTTTGTGGGTAAATCTTGCTGAACGTCATGAGCGATATTATACGCAATCTATTGAAAGTATTGTGCCCACGCTTCAACTTACAGGCGGCTCACTTTTTGCAGGTTTATATGTAAATGAAATTCTTTATTATGCACTAAGCCCCAATTATCTCGACACGGCATTATTCGATGCTTATTTGTTTACTTTAAATAATCTCGCATCAGCAAAAGAGAGATTAGTGATAGAAGCATTGTTAAGGCGTTTTGAGTGGACTTTATTGCATGCATGCGGCTATTCCTTTTCATTGACACACGAAGCAAGAACAGCAAATCTGATTGTTGCAGACTTACGTTATCAATTTGTTGCAGGTGAAGGATTTATTATACATAGCAGGGGAATTCCTGGGGCACATATTCTTGCTTTGGCACAAGATAATTTAAATGAAGCCTCTTACCTTAAATCAGCAAAAATAATTATGCGTCAAGCAATTGATCATCTTCTAGGTGGTCGTGAGATTAAGACAAGGGCTTTATATTGTGCAGAAATAAAATAGGTTTGTTAACAATTCTACCATTTTGGCTCAATTTAGCGAATTGGTAACAGACCCTAAATAGTTTTAAGGGTCGAGTCTACAATATTAAATGGTGTGCTGCACTGAACACGTATAACGCATATATATGTTTTCAAGCAACTTGAGTTTAGGCCATGATGGACTTTATACTCTTTATTTTATTGTAAGGTGTAAAATGAATAAGCCAATACTATTGGGTGTTAATATTGATCATATAGCTACCGTACGCCAGGCAAGAGGAACTCGTTATCCTGATCCTGTTCAGGCTGCAATGGATGCGGAAGAGGCAGGAGCTGACGGTATTACTTTGCATATGAGAGAAGATTTACGACATATCCAGGCTCGTGATGTCCGTTTGATGAAACAAGTACTACAAACGCGAATGAATCTTGAATTAGCAGTGACCGATGCAATGCTGGATTTTGCAGAAGAAATAGCACCCGAGCATACTTGTTTAGTTCCAGAAAAACGCGAAGAATTAACTACTGAAGGCGGACTGGATGTGATCACACACCAGAAGTCGGTAGAGCATGCGGTAAGGCGTTTGCAGACTATGGGTAGTGAGGTTTCTTTATTTATTGATCCAGATCATGAGCAGATTAAAGCTGCAGCAGATATTGGCGCCCCTGTAATTGAATTGCACACAGGGTGTTATGCTGATGCTGTCAATGTGGAACAGCAACAACATGAATTGGCACGAATAAAGCATGCCGCTGAATATGCAGCGAGTTTAAATTTGATTGTCAATGCAGGCCATGGCCTTAATTACCATAATGTATACTCTATAGCGTCTATAAAAGAATTACATGAACTTAACATAGGCCATGCGATTATTGCCCGAGCTTTATTTTGTGGTATGAAAGAGGCAGTAAGACACATGCGCCAACTAATGCAGGAAGCAAGACTTTATGTCAACATCTGACGTGATTGTTATTCGTATTACTGGAGACTCAGGAGACGGCGTTCAATTGGTGGGCGAGCAACTCACCATTAGCGCGGCACTTACTGGTCGTGATGTACGTACTTTACCAGATTTTCCTGCCGAAATTCGGGCTCCTGCGGGCACTGTGGCTGGGGTTTCCGGTTTTCAATTGGCGATGGCTGAACATGCTATTTTTACGGCAGGTGAATCGTTGGATGTATTGGTTGCTTTAAATCCAGCGGCATTAAAAAACTCCTTACAACATCTAAATCAAGGCGGTTTGTTAATTATTAATGAAGACAGTTATCAGGAGAAAGATTGGCAAAAGGCAGGAATGGATAAGTGCTTTCTCGATAATTGTGCTGAGCATTACCAAATTGTTTCATTTCCTTTAATTACCCAAACATTGCAGGCAGTATCTTCGCTTGAATTGACTAAACCACAAGCTACCAAGACTAAAAACTTTTATGTTTTGGGTTTAGTACTCTGGTTATTTGATTTGCCAACGGCAGCATGTGAAGCGTTCATTGCTAAAAAATTCAAAACGAATGCTGTTGTTGCCAAAGCCAATCAATTGGCATTATTAGCTGGATACAATTATGCCATGACTTTAGAGTTAACGCGCCGTGACTATATGTTAGGCGAGGTTAATCGGGATGTAGGGGAATATCGACAAATTACAGGTGTAGAAGCAGTAGGTTTAGCACTAGCTACATTGGCTACTTCGCTACAAATACCTATGTTGGTTTCGGGTTATCCGATTACTCCTTCTTCAGCGATACTGCATGAATGTGCGCGATTATCTGATTTTGGGGTACAATTACTCCAAGCAGAAGATGAAATTGCTGCAATTTGTGCTTGCATTGGAGCTGCATACGGAGGAAGACTGGCTTTAACTACAACTTCGGGACCGGGGCTGGATCTAAAAAGTGAAAGTCTTGGTCTGGCTGTAGTAGCTGAACTCCCTTTAGTCTTACTTGATGTTCAACGCGCAGGAGCTTCCACAGGATTACCAACGAAAACAAGCCAAAGTGATTTACGTCAGGCGCTTTATGGACGCCATGGCGAAGCACCATTGCCTGTATTAGCAGCACAATCTGCTGCAGATTGCTTTAATACGGTTTTAGAAGCATTTTATTTGGCTGTTAAATATATGACCCCGGTGATTGTTTTGCTGGATGCTTATCTAGCAAATGCTGCTGAACCTTGGAAGATACCTGATGTAAGCTCTTTAAAACTGCCTCAAATTGAATTTAACCGTTTTCCAAAACCATTCACTCGTGACGAGTTTTTAAGTCGAAGCTGGAATAGACCAGGTACTCCAGGGTATATTCATCAATTAGGAGGCTTAGAAAAACAAGGCGAAGACGGCCGTGTAAGCTATGATGCTGAAAATCATCAAAAAATGGTTCACTTACGCCAGCAAAAAATCGATGGAATTGCACGAGAATATGGACCTTTAGTAATTGAAGGCGATGTTAATACGTCAATCATTTTAATGGGTTGGGGAAGTACTTATGGCAGCTTAAAATCAGCAGTTTCGCAATGCTTGGAGCAAGGATTAGCAATTGCTTATGTGCATTTACGTCATTTACATCCTTTACCAAATGATTTAGGTGATATTTTAAAAAAATACGATAGAGTATTGGTTGCTGAGTTAAATTCAGGACAATTATGCCAAATTATCCGTGCCACCTATTTGGTTGATGCACAGGTGGTTGGCCAATCAAATGGTCAGCCTTTTACTGTCAGTCATCTGATGAATACTATAAAAGCGGAAGCCAATTATGAACAACAATTATAAGCGCGAAGATTTTGCCAATGCTAATGAAGTTCGTTGGTGCCCTGGTTGTGGTGATTATGCCATTTTGATGGCGTTACAAAAAATGCTGCCTGATTTGGGGCTACCACCAGAACAGCATGTTTTTATTTCCGGAATAGGTTGTGCTGGACGGCTGCCTTATTATATGAATACTTATGGTTTTCATACCATTCATGGTCGAGCTACTGCAGTTGCAACAGGATTAAAAGCGCTTCGCGAGGATCTATGTGTTTGGGTAATTACCGGAGATGGCGATGCTTTAAGCATTGGCGGCAATCATCTGATTCATATTTTACGTCGTAATGTAAATGTTAATATTTTGTTATTTAATAATCAGGTCTATGGCTTAACTAAAGGACAATTCTCACCAACATCACAAAAAGGTCAAGTGACAAAAACATCTCCTAAGGGAGTAGCTAATGAACCTGTGAACCCACTTACTTTAGCTCTAGCTGCGGGCGCTAGCTTTGTAGCTCGGGCTGTAGACAAAGATCCCCTTCATTTGGGAACTATATTAAAGAAAGCACAAGAGCATCAGGGCTGTTCTTTTGTAGAAATTTATCAGGATTGTAATATTTTTAATCATGGTGCTTTTGATGAGTTTGCGCTTAAAAGTAATCGGGCTGAGAATACTGTGATATTGGAAGAAGGCCAACCTTTACTCTATGGTTCGCAAAAAGAGAAAGCATTGCACATAAAAGAAGGGCAATTCGCCAGTGTTTCAGCAGAGGAAAAAGGTATTTATCATCATAGCCCAAGTGATTTTGTTGCTGCGATGCGCCTTGCCTCTCTATCTTTTCCTGCATACCCAGTGCCTTTGGGCGTTTATTATCAAAAAACTCGGGACTTGTTTGCTTTGCCACAAGAGGTAAAAAAAACCGTAAATGACTTACCTGAACTATTCAAGGCAAAAGCCACTTGGCAACAAAGTTAAGCTTTGTAGCTCGTAGCCTGGGTGGAGCGAAGCGCAACCCGGGTTTTCCTTGCCGCTGATTTCCCGGGTTACGGCTTGCGCCTTCACCCAGGCTCCCTTTTTAAACCAATATCATAAAAAGTTTATTTTAATAACAGCCAACACTCTGTAAGCAGCTCTGTCTCAGCTACTTCATGATCAAAGTTGTAATAGCAAAAATACAGGGTAAATCACCCAGTTGTTCGCCTGAATTAGGCAACCAATCACGATATAAACCATAGACTGTGTCTCCAATGCTATCACGTGAGCCTTTATGCACTGTTACAGCATAACGTCCTGCAGGTAGGTGTTTTTCAATGATACTACCTTCGAGTTTTATTTGTTCTGGTACGGTAATCCCTAAGTCAAAACGAAAATCTACAGGGTCAGTTGTTTTTGGATCGTCATAAGCAAAGCCAAAAGCTTCCCCTGCTTTCGGTTTTAAGTTCATTGATTGAGACTTTGCCCAATGAATTAACTTATTGACACTGTCACCTAATTTTTCAGGTGCACCTCGATGTTCAAATACCGCCAAACGTCTGGCTGGTATATCTTTTATCAATACATTCATGATGATGTTACCTTGTTTTGGCAAATAATACGGTGGGTTTTCCCAAAAACTCCAATTTGAGTGCACTCTAAATTCACTTGGATTCATACCACAAGCTTGTTTAAATACACGAGTAAAAGCCTCATGGGATTCAAATCCCGCATTTATTGCAATTTCGATAATGGTTTTATCTTTATCAACAACTAACTGATGGGCCGCTCGTTTTAAACGAAGCCAACGAATATATTGTTGTAGCGATAGTCCTGTATAAGCAGTAAATAAACGATGAAAATGGTATTTTGAAAAGCAGGCAATAGTACTTAATTGAGTTAAATCAAGCTTTTCATCAAGATGTTTGCCAATAAACTCAATTACTTTTTCTAATTGGTACTTATAATTCATGCTTTCCTCAAGGCCATCAACTTATTTACACAAAACCATATTATCGTATTTATGGAAGAATGCTTTGACCATTTTTGCTAATCTTAATTGAATCTTGATGGCTTTCCGGTAATGCAGCGTGAACGCTTAAAAAAATCCCGGCAATAACTAACCGGGATTTAGGTAGAGGAGAATGATACTAGTCTCGGCCTGAAAACGCACTTAATATGTTAAGCAAGCTGACGAACAAGTTATAAATTGATACAAAAAGACCTACGGTAGCTGAGATATAATTCGTTTCACCTTCATGAATAATTGCACTTGTTTGCATGAGAATTAGTCCTGAAGAAATAAGTATAAACGCCGCTGAAATAGCTAATTGCAGTGCAGGTATATGAATGAAAATTCCTGCTATCATCGCTAATAAAACGACCATTATACCAACAAAAAGAAATCCGCCCAGGAAGCTGAAGTCTTTTTTAGTTGTTAATGCATAACCTGATAAAGCAAAGAAAATAATTCCAGTACCGCCTAAAGCAGTTGCAATTAATTGCGGGCCGTTAGTAAAGTGACTGATATAAAAGTTAAGCACTGGACCTAAGGTATAACCCAGGAATCCGGTGAAGGCAAAAACACTTACTAATCCCCAGGCACTGTTTCGTAGCGCTTGCGTTAAAAACATTAAGCCATAAACACCAACTATCATGAGAAGAGGGTTCATGGGGCGTGCGCCGCTTGTAAGAGATAAAACTGCCATAAATGCACTGAACAAAAATGTCATGCTCAGTAATAAATAAGTATTACGTAATACCTTATTGCTTGAGAGCACTGATTCATTACGTCTCGTAAGTATGGTGACATCGTTTCGGTTCATTGTTTAGAGCTCCTCTATATTTATAATTTAGTCTAGCATATCTGTGGGACAGTTTCCTATATTTCAAGTTTAAAACGAAGTATTTTTGTTTTGAGGTTCTATAGTACTATAGTAGTATTATAAATAATTTTTGGATAGAGCAGCCCGTAGCTATGCTGGCACTCAGGGTAATGCAAAAAATTTTGACATTTTCTGATGTCATAACTTGTAGGATTTATTATGGCACGAGCAGCTTTGATACAAATGGTTTCTTCAGCAGAAGTTGCTGATAACTTGTGCCAAGTAGAAAAATTAATGATTCAAGCCTGTGAAGAGCAAGCGGAACTTGTGCTTTTGCCTGAAAATTTTGCATTCATGGGACTTAAGGAAACAGATAAATTACAGATTGGGGAAGTTTATGGGGCAGGGCTAATACAACAAAAAATCAGTCAGTTGGCAAAAAAATTAGGCTTATGGGTAATCGCCGGAACTATTCCTGTTAAAAGTACAGGCTCCAAGGTGCGTGCCAGTTGCCTTGTGTATGATGCTCAAGGTAAGTGTGCGGCACGTTATGATAAGATTCATTTATTTGATGTGAATGTTTCGTCAAAAGAAGTATACCAAGAATCGATGTCCATTGAGCGTGGACATGATCTGGCGCTTGTTGATACTCCAGTTGGGAAAATAGGATTAACAGTTTGTTATGATTTAAGGTTTCCAGAACTTTATCAACAACTCATGTTGCAAGGGGCGCGGTTGTTTACAGTTCCTTCTGCATTTACAGCTGTAACGGGCCTTGCTCATTGGGAAGTATTATTGCGAGCCAGAGCTATTGAAAATCTATGTTATGTTTTGGCAGCAAATCAGGGTGGTCAGCATGAAAATGGACGTGCTACTTTTGGTCATAGCATGATTGTTGATCCTTGGGGAAAAGTCCTTACACAAAAAGAAACGGGTGCTGGAGTAATAATAGCAGATATTGATTTACAATATCAGCAGGAATTACGCCGAAGTTTCCCCTGTTTGGAACATCATGTATTAAACTTATAAGTAGATGCTACTTTCTTGATACAAGAAAATACATATTATTATTTATTTAAAAGGTAATTAAATGACAGAAGCTCTTACTACAGCAAAAAAAATTTTATTAGCTCCTGCAGCGCTGGACGAAACGGGTATAGAAAAATTATTTAAAACCATTATGAATCGTCATATTGACGATGCAGATCTCTATTTTCAAAGTTGTAGCTATGAATCATGGTATTTGGAAGATTCCGTAGTGAAAAGCGGTAGCTATTCTTTGGATAGAGGTGTAGGTATTCGAGCTGTCAGTGGTGATAAAACAGGTTTTGCCTATTGTGATGATATTTTACTGCCTTCAATGTTGCGGGCAGCTGACGCAGCTCGTTCTATTGCACTTACTGGATCTAAACCAATTCAATCCATCCAGGTGAAAGGTGCAGCAGTAAGTCGTTATCAAGGTTTAAATCCTATCGAAGGAATGAGTAAACAAGAAAAAATTGCTTTATTAGAAGCAATTGATAAAGAAGCGCGCAGTATCGATCCTCGAGTGACTCAAGTTAATGCATCCTTAAGTGGTTGTTATGAGGTGGTAATGGTAGCTGGAATGCATGGGCAGATGATTGCTGATGTTAGACCTTTAGTGAGTATCAATGTCAGTGTGATTGTAGAAGATAAGCATGGAAGGAGGGAGTCTGCTCGTTCTGGCGGCGGTGGTCGGGTGCCTTATTCTTATTTTTACGAAAAGGAAAATGCGTTAAGTTATGCTCGTGAGGCAGTACGCGAAGCGCTAATTAATCTGGAAGCACAACCTGCTCCAGCAGGAACAATGCCCGTTGTTCTTGGGCCAGGCTGGCCAGGTGTTTTATTGCATGAAGCAGTTGGACATGGTTTGGAAGGGGATTTTAATCGTAAGGGCTTATCTGCTTTTTCTGGACGTATTGGCCAACAAGTCGCAGCACCCGGTGTTACAGTAGTTGATGATGGTACTTTGAAAGACAGGCGCGGCTCCTTAACCATTGATGATGAAGGGACCCCTTCACAATGTACCACGTTGATAGATAACGGTGTTTTAGTGAATTACATGCAAGATAAACTGAATGCCAAATTGATGGGCATGCAATCTACAGGTAATTGTCGACGTGAATCTTATGCGCATGTGCCTATGCCCAGAATGACTAATACGTATATGTTGGCTGGGCAACATGATCCTGAAGAAATTATTCGTTCAGTACAACGCGGTTTATATGCGGTCAATTTTGGTGGTGGACAGGTTGATATCACCTCTGGTCAATTTGTATTCTCAGCCAGTGAAGCATATCTTATTGAAAATGGAAAAATTACTGCACCAGTTAAAGGCGCAACACTTATTGGTAATGGGCCTGATGTAATGAAAAAAATCAGTATGATTGGAAATGACCTTGGATTGGATCGAGGAATTGGTGTTTGTGGTAAAGAGGGGCAATCAGTTCCGGTTGGAGTGGGACAGCCTACTTTGAAAATAGATGCGTTGACAGTAGGTGGCACAAGTTAAAAATTAAAATGTAGCCTGAGTTTTACTTTGCTTTATCGAGGCTACATTTGATGTTACATAATCACTATGATTTGGTTCCCCACTAACTTCATACTACATTGCAAGCTTACTCGGCTATATATACTCTGTCGCCTCATTCACTTGCGTTTTGTCTAAAGCCTTAGTGGGTAACGCTATATGATTTATGCGAAATCAAAATGGTAAGCAACTGAAGCAACGAATTCGTTTAAGAAAAGATGCTTTGTTTCGAAAGGTGTAATTAAGCCTGCATCACCACTAACGACATCGAAGAATGAATTTTCAGTGCGCAACGTACCTGCATCAACAAAGCGATAGCCAAGCCCAATGCTGATTTTTTCGTTAAAAAAGTAATCAGCACCAACACCAGCATCCCAAGCAAAGCTAGTCGCTGAATCACCGTGAATACGCGTATCATAAGTTATTGTATTGCCACTAAAGGTATGCTGGACGTTTCTTAGATTACCCATTTGGTTATAAGCGAAACCAATTCCGCCTTTAACATAAGGTACAAAACCACCCCAATTTACAGTGGGTTTCAAAATCAGATCAAACAGGAATGTTTGGACGTCAATGTCATCTGCCTCAAAATGATCTTCCAGGTAGAAATTAGGATCAGTAGGAATAACTGCATAGCTTGCATGAAGAAAATAATCATAGCCACTTCGGTAATCCCAAGTAAATTGGACAGCTACGTTGGGATTGTATTGATAACCAATAAATGCGCCTCCAAAACCGCCAATCCCGAAATCGCGATTCCAATCGGTGTTACTTGGTGCGATGATGCGAAGAGGTTCTCTTCCACCCAGATCAGGCGCAAAATGCGTGCTTAAAGAAATAGAAGCTCCGCCTTCAGCACCGATATAAAATTTTGGTGCGGAAGGAGCAACATTTCCCATCGCACCGGCAATGGCTAAACTATTAAATCCAACACACAGAGCTGCTATAGAAATTGCCTTTAATTTCATATTATTTTGTCTCCATTCTAATATTATTTTGTGGGCTAATTAAGTTAGAAAACCCTGGAGTAAGGGAGTCTGAAGCAATAATACGCGGGACACCTAATCCATGGCACTAATTTAATGTTGTAACAATACATTTCATTGTTATTTGTTGCATTGACGCATGCTACTACTATGAACGTTAAATAGCAAACTTCGCTATGGAATTGGGATAATAATGCACTATAAATCCTGGATTACTTTTATTCTCGATTTATACTACGTCTTTTTCTCGCCATTTAATTGATTAAGCAAAGAGCTGATTTCAAAAATACGTTCTTCTGATGCGGTATTATCTAAGGTAAAACGTAAGCGTTGGGGACCTTCCATTTGATATCTTTTGGCGTGTACTTGAATTAAATGAATCAACACTCCTGGATCTATAGAAGGATTTTCACTAAACTCCAGTTTGCCTTGCTGTGCACCGGCACTGATTTTTTGAATGCCCATTTTTTCTGCTTTTAATTTTAATTCAGTAATCAATAATAAGTGCTTCACTTGTTGCGGTAACAAACCAAACCGGTCAATTAACTCAATTTGTAAATCGTGTAATTGTTCTTTACTTTTTGCATTAGCGATTCGTTTGTACATGATCAGTCGATTGTGAATATCAGGAATGTATTCTTCAGGAATAATGGCACTGATTCGTAAATCAATCTCAGGCCCTTGATGCATAGGAGCAGATAACTCGGGTGTTTTTCCTGCTTTTAAATCATGTACTGCTTTATCAAGCATTTCCATAAATAAATTGAATCCAACTGCCTGCATGTTTCCACTTTGTTCCGCGCCTAATAGTTCACCTGCTCCGCGAATTTCCAGATCATGTGTTGCTAGGGTGAATCCAGCACCGAGATCCTCCAATGATATAATTGCTTCCAGCCGTTTGACAGCATCAGCAGTTAATAATTTTTCATTAGGGGTAAGCAAGTAAGCATAGGCTTGATGATGAGAACGACCAACACGCCCACGTAACTGATGCAGTTGTGCTAAACCAAATTTATCCGCACGATCAATAATAATTGTATTGGCTGTAGGAATATCAATACCGGTTTCAATGATCGTGGTGCAGACTAACACATTGAAACGGTGGTGATAAAAGTCAGACATTACCCGTTCCAGCTCGCGCTCACGCATTTGTCCATGCGCACTGCGGATTTTCGCTTCTGGAACCAAGGTTTGCAAATCCTGGCACACGCGCTCAATTGTTTCTACATTATTATGCAAAAAGAAAACTTGCCCTCCTCTAAGAATTTCCCTCAGTGTGGCCTCACGGACTGTGGCGTCTTTTTTCTCTTGCCAGAATGTCTTAATCGCCAGACGTTTGGCTGGGGGCGTAGTCATTAGAGAAATATCTCTTATTCCTGCCATAGCCATATTCAGTGTTCTGGGAATTGGAGTCGCTGTCATCGATAAAATATCAACATGAGTCCGCAGGGATTTGATGTGTTCTTTTTGTTTGACTCCAAAACGATGCTCTTCATCAATAATGAGAAGTCCCAGATTTTTAAAGGCAATGTTACTTTGGAATAATTTATGTGTTCCTATGACGATGTCAACAGTTCCTGATTTTAAAGCAGTGAGCACCGTTTCCGTTTCTTTACCGGAACGAAAACGTGACAGCAATTCAATGTTGATAGGAAAATCGGCAAATCGGTCTCGGAATGATTCAAAATGTTGTCCTGCTAGAAGGGTGGTAGGCACCAGGATACAGACTTGCTTGTTGTTTTGCACTGCAACAAATGCGGCACGCATGGCTACTTCAGTTTTACCAAATCCCACATCCCCGCAAATTAAACGATCCATAGGTCTTGGGGATTCCATGTCTTTTATTATTTGTTCAATTGCGTGTAATTGATCGGGAGTTTCTGTAAAAGGAAAAGCACTGGCAAATTTAACATACTCATTGTGATCTACTTTATATTGGTATCCAGGTTGCGCTTCTCTTTTCGCATAAAGATCCAGTAGTTCAATTGCTACATCATGAATTTTTTCGGCAGCTTTTTTCTTTTCTTTTTGCCATTGATCAGAACCCAGTTTATGCAAAGGAGCATGTTCACTATCGACACCGGTGTATCGACTAATAAGGTGGAGTGACGTAACAGGCACATAAATTTTGTCTTCACCGGCATAGGTAAGAACTAAAAACTCGCCAGCAATTCCATTGGATTCTATATGTTGTAATCCTTGATAACGTCCTACACCAAATTGCAAATGAACTACAGGAGCACCAACGCGTAGTTCAGCCATATCACGGATAATTAAATCGGGATCAACTGTCTTTTGTGTTCCTCGCCTTTGCGGTGTGCTTTGCTCCCCAAATAATTGAGATTCAACGATGAGTACGATATGGCTTTGTTTTAATTCGCAACCATAAATAAGATCCCCAGTACTGATGTTGATCGGAGCAGTATCATTAATAAAGTCGTGCCATGAAGCGTGTACTTTTGCAGAAATGCCGCTTGGTTTAAGCAGATCAAGTAATACCTCACGACGTCCGGCACTTTCGACCACAATTAAATATCGGCGTGAGGAATCTGCACAATAGTTACGAAGTTGGCTTAACGGTTCCTGGGTTTTCCTATCTATAGGCAATTGTGGGCCTGGTACGATGTCAAAATTAACCACAGCCCCTTTTTTATCTGAAGGGTTTTGGAACAAGCGAAGTTGTTCATAAGTATTGGCTTTAGTTAATAATTCAGTCGGATTAATAAAACATGCCGGCGGCGATAAAATGGGTCTACTGATATCGTATCGTCTTTGTTCGAAGCGTTCGTTTAATTCTTGCCAGAATTGCTCTGCATTATTTTGAATGTTTTCAACTAAGCAAACCTTGGCATTTTCAGGTAAATAATCAAAAAAAGTAACTGTTTTTTCAAAAAACAAGGGTAGATAATATTCAATTCCTGAAGGGAATTGACCTTCACTGATCGCTTCATAAATAGGACATTGGCTTGGGTTTCCGGGAAATTGCTCTCTAAATGCACGTCGAAAGAGAAGTTGACTTTGTTCATTTAAAGGAAATTCTCGGGCGGGTAATACATTGATTTCTTTAATTTTTTCTATTGTACGTTGGGTTTCAGTATCGAACTCTCGCAAACTTTCGATTTCATCATCAAAAAGCTCAATACGAAATGGCAAACCTGAACCCATAGGATAGACATCAATAATTGAACCGCGTACAGCAAACTCTCCATGTTCGAGGACTTTATTAACACAATGATATCCAGAGTGTTGCAACTGGTTACGGAAAGCAGTTAAGTCCAGCTTTTGTCCTTCTTTAAGCATCAGCGCATATTGATTTAAAAATTCAGGTGGGCACAGTCTATGCATTAATGTGCTTGCTGCAGTAATGACAATTGCATCGGTTACTTGTTGGATTCGGCTTAATGTGTATAGGCGCTCGGAAATGATGTCTTGATGCGGTGAGAACTGGTCATAAGGGAGCGTTTCCCAATCAGGAAAAAACAATAATTCTTGAGGAGACTCAGGATTGAGAAAGAAATTTAATTCTGCTTGTAATTGATTTGCACTGAGATTGTCTTGTGTAATCAATAACTTGATTCCGGGTGTTTGTTGACAATACTCAGCCAATGCGAGTGCTAAACTGCTTCCGTGGAGTTGCCCCCATATTTGTTTGGCTTGGGTTGGCTTATAGAGTAAAGTTTTTATGGACATAGCTTGAGCAAGCGGATTTAAAAATTAGCGATTATACCTTATGTATGGTTTTGGTTCATCTTAAAATTGCAGATTATTTTTTAATTGGATGATAAGTTTTATAAAAAAGGCATATAAAGGCACATATTTAAAATTGTAGCTTGGGTGTGTAATGAAGCGGAACTGGGATCTAGACAAAATAAAATCTTATCCCGGGTTTCGCTTCGCTACACCCAGGCTACTTATTCATTAATTTTAATATCGAAATGATTTAATAAAGCGATGACATCCGGAAAGGAAAAACGTGCGTGTTTGATTTTATTTTCATTGAGATCAATTGCATAGTTAACGGCGTTTGTAAAATCTGCAGCATTTAAGTTTGTATGGAGAAATAGACTATTTAGTAGATCAGAGCCTACAAAACTTGCATGACTTAAATTTGCTTCTCTGAAATCAACATCATGAGCTTTGCATTCTTCAATGATCAAACCAGAAAGCTCTAGTCCATAAAAACTGGAGTGGCTTAAGTTGCTGTTGTAAAAATAGAGAGGACTTGTAAGCTTAACTAAGGGCCAACTCAATTCAGTCCAATTTATTCCTATGATTTTTGAATTTTTAAATGAGACTTCTGAAAATTTACAACCTGGAAATTTTGCCAAAGCCAGATCGCAGTCTTCAAAATCGCAATCAGTGAATTTTGTATTCTTGAAAATAATGTCACTAAATTTACATTGTTTAAATCGGCAACTTTCAAAATTAATCTGCTCGATTCGTATTTTTTCAATGGTTAATTGCGTGAATGTTTGATTAAGATAAGTATGGTCATTAAAAGGATGTATCATATACTTTTTCTCTAATTTAAAATCACTTTGAAGCCTGGGCAAAGGCGAAGCCATAACCCGGGATGAAACAATTTTATTCTTGTCCAGAAACCCGGTTCCGCTACACTTCACCCCAGGCTACACATTAGGCTACAACTTAGGTTTCATTTAATGATGTATCAGTTTCAATGAGTTCAAGCTCATCTAACTCGATATCCACGGACTCAATTTTTTGAAAACGCGACGTAATTTTTTTAGCGGATGTGTTTACTTCACTGACATCTTGATGAGCCAAATTGATGTGCTTAGAAAGTTTATCCATTCTTTTTTCAAAGCGTTGAAAATCATCGGCAAGAGCTTGCAGGTGTTTTTGGATAATGTGAATTTGTTTGCGAGTGGCATCATCTTTAAGCACTGCTTTAGCAGTAGTAAGAACAGCCATTAAAGTACTTGGGGACACAAGCCATACTTTTAATCTTTGGGAAAGCGAAATTAAATCTGGATAATTCGCATGAATTTCTGCAAAGATGGATTCCGCGGGAATGAACATCATAGCACCATCAGTGGTTTCATTAGGTATGATGTATTTTTCAGCAATGTCTTTAATATGTTTTTGAATGTCTTGACGAAATTGTTGCTGTAACGATTTCTTCTCAACCGAACTTGCATCAGTGCTGATAAGTCGCTGATAAGTTTCCAGAGGAAACTTGGCATCAATAACTACATTACCCGTAGGTTCAGGTAAGAACAAAATGCAATCAGCACGCTTTTGATTACTGAGTGTATGTTGCATTGCAAAATGATTGGGTGGAATCATATTGCTGATGAGTGTCGCCAATTGTACTTCACCAAAAGCCCCGCGTGCTTTTTTATCGACTAATACATCTTGCAAGCTAACAACATGATTGGAAAGCTCGGTAATTTTCTTTTGTGCTTCATCAATGATTGTTAACCGTTTTACCACGTCAATAAAAGTTGAAGACGTTTTTTCAAAACCTTCGGTTAATTTATGATTGACTTGTTGGGTTAAGCTGTGGAGATGATTGCGAATTTCTTCAGTAAGCAACTGTAAATGAGAGGTCAATGAACTGGCATGTTGCCTGAAGCTATGACTCATTTGCTCCCTAACATCGGTCATTTGCTTTTGGACGGTATCATGAATCAGTTGTTGCGTCATCAATTGTCCTTGAGCAATTTTCTCACTTACATCCAGGCGCACTTGATGCAATTGTGTGGTAAATGCCTCCAGAACTTTTTCATTAAACTGCCTGCTCCATTTTTTTTGCTGGCTTTGTTTTATCAAAAGCCAAATTAGGAGCATAAATTGGAGGGCTAACGCATATGCTATGCCCTCAAGTAACGTGATTGAAGATAAAAATTGCATTCATTAGTCCAAAAGTTGACTGAGTTTAATTGGCGGATCGTATTGATATACCGTTTTTAATTGCCCATAATCAGTAAGGTGCAAATAACCCACGGAAAGTTGATCCTCTGTCAAACGGGCCGAATTGTCAAAGCTAAATTTAATTATTTGTTTTCCGGGCTCGAGCCATTGCGCACTTTGAACTGTTTCAATGGGAAGATCCGCGCCTTTGGAATTTTTTGTATATAAGATGCTTTGTAATGCATACCGACTTGCAGTCGCAACCTCTACAGTGGCGGCAAACGTTAGAGGATTAGAGGAGATCTTTTTGATGCTGATTAGGCTTGCAGAAGGTATTGAATAGGAAAAAGCAGCCCGTCCACTACGATGTATGGGGCTATTTTCACCAAGCGCGCATAATACATCCACCTCGATATACCAATTGCCTCCATGAGTGTTGTCAGCAGAAGATAAAAGTGCGTTGGCTTGGAATTGGTTGCGTTTTATTTCTTTTATTTTCAGAGGAATTGTTTGATTATCAGGACCTACCAATGAGGCATTCACATCATCTGCAGGATAAGAAGTTATATTATCTTTTAGGGTAATAAGGGCATTAAATTGATCACCGTATTGATACTGCAATGCCGAAGGTTCAATTTGCAAATAAATTAAAGAGTATTTTTCAAACACATGAATGAGATATGAATCGGCATTTGAGGAGTCTGTGGATTTGCTTTTGATTATGAAATTATTCATACCTAATTCCGGTTTGATTTGCAGCATAATCTGGTGCGAACCTATCCTTAGCGATTCATCAATTGCCTCATCCTGACTGTACAATGATGAGGCATCTTTTAAGCTTATGAATTTGTTAGACTTAGCACTTTTTAACTCCAATGCAGGAATGGATTTATTTTTTTGTAAAGGGATAATGCGTACTACTGCTTCTGGTGTATGAATCGCTAAGTTAATCCCTTGCTGTAATTGGGCCGCAGTTACTTGCTGATTATAACTGTAACTTTTTTGAATGTTGCTTTCTGTTTTATTTAAAGGAAACTCGCCAATTTTCCAGCGATCTTGCATGCTTTCATGAGATAAAGAATTGCAAATATCACAATCATAAGATTTGACTGGATTTTGTGGTAAGGTGAATGCATTGACTTGCGCGCAACAAAATAAAGACAAAAAGGTAAGCGTGGTTCTCATTTTACAGCTCCTTCTGAATCCAGGATAGAAATTAGTATCTTATCCAGTCCAAAACATGAATGACGACTTTGATTATGGCTAAGTGTTGTCTTATCATCGGTTTGTTCCTTGTCATAAAACCAAATTGTACCTGCAGCGGCTTGGGACGTACAATTTAAAAAACCATCGGCACAATAGTCCAGATAGATTTTAGCAATCCTCAAGCCGCTATTGAGTAAATAACCATTACAGTAACTGGCTGAAGAGAGAGGCGAGGCGATAACATCAGTCCCTATGACTGCATTAAAAGGTACTGGCAAGGAAGGGCGATTCTTAGTGCCAAACAAGAGCTCTTCGTTGTAAATATACATGTCACCAACACGTTGCTGTTTAACGGCATCTCCCGTATAACCTAACAACCAGCTCAGGCTGGCTTCGAAAATACCTCCATTGAAAAGCATATCAGCAAGAGGGGTACCTCCACTTGAAGG
This sequence comes from Legionella bozemanae, assembly GCF_001648595.1. GTDB lineage: Bacteria > Pseudomonadota > Gammaproteobacteria > Legionellales > Legionellaceae > Legionella > Legionella bozemanae. Next base: position 93,592 of record NZ_LBAW01000011.1, read on the forward strand.
AGCTAAAGCAACGACTTGTTTGATTTTGCTTTTTAATCGCATATATCGATTATCATAAGTTGGATTCGAAAGGATCCAGCGCATTACGTTGGCGCCATTGGAATGAGTGTAAAGAATCAAAGCGTTAATTTTTTTACGATCTATAAAATCCAACAGCTGATTTGCAGTACATCCTGCAGCATCTTCATCCCACATGTATTTGCTGTAATCACAATGAACTACATAATAATTTTCAGGATTCGGAAGTCCTTGAGCAATATCCTGAATAAAATCTGTTTTCCAATAGCCGCCCTCGGCATCCTCTCGATGATCATTTGTCCCATGAACAAATGCAATGCCTAAATTTCTGTGTCCATCAGACTGGGGAAATGCATACATTAATGTGGAAGATACAAGTAAAAAACCTGTTATTAAGATACGTTTAAAATCCATTTTTATCACGCCTCGGTTCATGTTGAATCGATATGTATCTATAGCATATTTTTTAATGATAAACTAATGTTTTAGGATAATTGCTTTTCACCTATAAAGTTATGAATTCGTAGCCTGGTGCATTGTAGCCTGGGTAAAGGCATAGCCTTTACCCAGGCTACGAATTTTTCAAAGGCAATGGCTTCTTATGTTTTAGATTATGGATGGAAATGAATGAGTATTGATGAAATAAAGGAACAAATTGCTGAGCTGAAAGATAAAATAAGGCAATATGATTATCACTATTATGTTCTGGATGAGCCACTAGTTCCTGATGTGGAATACGATCGGTGTTTTCGTGCATTACAGGATTTGGAAGCTAAATATCCGGAATTATTGACAGCAGACTCACCTACCCAACGTGTGGGTGGTACTCCTGCAGATGCCTTTATGCCAGTAACCCATCGGCAACCCATGTTGTCCTTATCGAACGTGTTTACTGAGGAAGAGCTCCAAGCATTTATTAAGCGTGTTACCGAAAAACTGGATGAACCAGTTCAGCAATTGGTTTTTACCTGTGAACCTAAATTGGATGGGCTTGCGGTAAATCTTAGCTACGAAAATGGCGTATTGATTTCTGCAGCAACACGTGGTGATGGAACTACAGGTGAAAACATTACTGCCAATATTAAAACAATCCCTGCAATTCCTTTAGTTTTAAGAGTGCCAAAACCGCCACGTTTTATTGAAGTCCGTGGTGAGGTCTACATGCCCAAAACAGGTTTTGAAGAGTACAATAAAAAGGCTAAAGAGTCTGGGGAAAAAGTTTTTGCCAATCCCCGTAATGCTGCAGCAGGAAGCTTAAGGCAGTTGAATCCTGCAGTAACAGCAAGCAGGCCTTTGGCTATTTATTGCTATGGTATAGGGGCTTGCGAGGGATATAGTTTACCTTTTAGCCATTGGGAGCAATTACAATTACTCAAAGAATTTGGCTTTAGGGTTTCTTTAGATACCAAACAGGAGGTGGGTATTAAAGGTTGCCTGAATTATTACCATGAGATGTTAGCCAAGCGTAATCAACTTCCTTTTGAGATCGATGGGGTTGTTTATAAAGTAGACAGTATTCCTTTACAACAACAACTTGGTTTTATTTCACGAGCTCCCCGATTTGCCTGTGCCCATAAATTTCCTGCTACCGAAGAGATAACGGAGCTGTTAGCCGTTGATTTTCAGGTAGGAAGAACTGGAGCTTTAACTCCGGTAGCTCGTTTGGCGCCGGTCAATGTTGCAGGAGTTACTGTAAGCAATGCGACTTTGCATAACATGGATGAAATTACCAGAAAGGATATTCGTATTGGTGATATGGTTATTATTCGTCGTGCGGGCGATGTTATTCCAGAAGTAGTTTCCGTCGTTCTTGAGCGGCGTCCCGCAAATACCAAAGCAATTCGTTTACCTAATAAATGTCCTGTTTGCGGTTCTGATGTAGTGCGTGAGGAAGGGGAGGCAGTTGCGCGTTGTGTAGGTGGTTTATTTTGCAAGGCTCAATTAAAAAGAATGATGTGGCATTTTGCTTCACGTAAAGCGATGCATATTGAAGGATTGGGAGCGGGACTTATTGAGCTGCTCGTCAACGAAGGGATTGTGCGCCATTTACCCGATCTTTATACGCTTAATTTCACTACTTTGGCTAATCTTCCACGTATGGGAGAGAAATCAGCAAAAAATTTATTGCACGCTTTAGAGCAAAGTAAAAATACAACATTTACTCGTTTTCTGTATGCGCTGGGAATTCGTGAAATTGGTGAATCCAGCGCCCGAATGTTGGCCGAACATTTCGGAGATATTGATGCTATTTCCAAAGCAACAGAAGAAGAGTTGATGAGCTTGCAAGATATGGGACCGGTAGGGGCTTTTAATGTGGTGCATTTTTTTGCACAGGAACATAATCGTCAAATCATTGAACGTTTATTAGCCCTTGGCGTCCATTGGCCAAAAGTTGAGAAAAAGAAAGTCAATAAAGAGCATTCTTTATTTGGCAAAACAGTGGTTTTAACTGGAACTTTAAGTACTATGGGACGTGAAGAGGCCAAAGCAAAATTATTGGCTGTAGGGGCTAAGGTGACTGGTAGCGTCTCAGCAAAAACAGATTATGTCATTGCTGGAAGTGAAGCGGGATCCAAACTGGATAAAGCAAATGATCTGGGTGTACCAGTTTTGGATGAAGAACAGTTTCTTAAAGTATTATGAAAGGTCTGTTTTCATTTCTACGATCTTGGCCAAACTGTGCTGATTTTCTGCGCTCCGATACCCACATGTTCCGTATATGCTGAATTTCGGTGCTCGAAAATCAGGCCATTTTGACTCAAGCGAGCGAATGGAAAAAGACCCTATTAATTAGATAAGGATTTTTTTTGAATCGTATACAACGAATAGTTCTGGTAGCTCTGTTTTTTAAAAATTTTAGCTGCTTTGCTTATGCATGGCCTTGGATTTTAAATAATCCATATCCCCAATCACAAGCAAAAAAAAATATTTATTACTCATCATTTTCTGAACAGCCTAAAACTCTGGACCCGGCACTTTCTTATTCGTCGAATGAGTCTCTTTTTATTGCTCAAATATATGAGCCTTTGCTGCAGTATGATTATTTGAAAAGGCCGTATCAATTAGCTCCTTTAATCGCCTCGCAAATGCCCCAGTTAAGATATCTTGATGCCCAAGGTAATTTATTGCCTGAAAACAGCCAGGAAGCGCCTGCTTACAGTGTTTATACTATAAACATTAAAAAAGGAGTTTATTATCAGCCTCACCCAGCTTTTGCTAAGGATGCAGAAGGTTCATATTTTTATCATCATGTCACATCAGATTATTTAGATGAAGAAGATATTAACCAATTATCGGATTTTAAGCATACAGGCACGCGAGAGCTGATAGTTGATGATTACATTTATCAAATAAAGCGATTGGCTAATCCTGCATTGAGCTCACCAATTTATGGTTTAATGAGTGACTATATCGTCGGTTTTGCAGAATATGGAAAAACACTTCCTAAAGGTAATAAATATATTGATCTGCGTAAGTATCCTTTAAAAGGACTAAAAAAACTGGATGATTATTCTTTTGAAATTACTTTAAAGGGAAAATACATCCAGTTTTTATTTTGGTTGGCTATGAGTTTTTTTTCGCCAGTTCCCTGGGAAACTGATTACTTTTATTCTCAACCAGGAATGTTGGACAATAACATCACTTTGAGTTGGTTTCCTGTAGGCACAGGACCTTTTATGTTGGTTAAAAATAATCCCAATAGAAATATGGTGCTCCAAAAAAATCCTAATTTTCGCGAAGAATATTATCCAAGTATCGGTTCTGATGAGGATAAGAAATTAGGATATTTGAATAATGCAGGTAAGCGAATACCCTTTATCGAAAAGGCAATTTTTACTCTGGAAAAAGAATCTATTCCTCGTTGGAATAAATTTTTGCAAGGTTATTATGATAGCTCGGTAATTGGTGCGGACAGTTTTGATCAGGCAATCCATACGAATCGATATGGCAAGGCTGAACTAACACCAGAGATGCAAAAAAAACACATGTACCTCACTGTGGAATTACAACCTACTACTTACTATATGGGATTTAACATGCTTGATAAAGTAGTTGGTGGAACTAGCGAACGCGCGCGCAAGTTAAGAAGAGCAATTTCAATTGCGGTAAATTATGATGAAAACATAGCCATTTTTCATAATGGTCGAGGTATTGCCGCTCAAGGACCGATTCCACCTGGTATTTTTGGTTATAAAGAAGGTAAAGAGGGAATTAATCCTTATGTATATGAATGGAAAAATGATGAAGCTGTGCGTCGTCCCATTAGTGATGCCAAACAACTAATGGCTGAAGCAGGATACCCTGATGGAATTGATCCGGCTACTGGAAATCACTTAATTTTAAATTATGATGTCACGACATCAGGTGGTCCTCAGGACAAATCCTTATTTGATTGGATGCGTAAACAATTTGCTCAAATAGGCATTGATTTGAATGTGCGGGCAACTTTGTATAATCGTTTTCAAGAAAAAATGCGTACAGGTGATACGCAAATATTTAGTTGGGGTTGGGTGGCAGATTATCCGGATCCTGAAAATTTTTTGTTTCAGCTGTATGGAGCCAATGGCAAGGTAAAATTTAGTGGTGAAAATGCTGCCAATTATCAAAATCCTGAATTTGATCGTCTTTTTAATTTAATGAAAAATAGACAAAATGATACACAAAGGCAGCAGATTATTGATGAGATGATCTCTATTGTTCGTAGTGATGCACCATGGATTTGGGGAATACATCCTGAAGAATTTATTTTATCTCAGAGTTGGGTCTCTCGCATTAAACCAAATACAATGTTTTCTTCGACTTTAAAGTACATCGAAATCAATGTGCCCGAACGAAACAGATTGAGATTCGCTTGGAATCAACCAGTTTTTTGGCCATTGGGTTTATTGTTTTTGCTTATTCTAATTCTCATTCTTCCTTTGGTTATTGCCTATCACAAGAAAGAAAGAAAACCGGCAGAAAGGACGTTTATCCCATGATCAAGTATTTACTGCGTCGAGTTACATATTCGATACCCATTCTTTTTGGAATTAATCTTATTACTTTTATTTTATTTTTTATGGTGAATACACCAGACGATATTGCACGCATGCATTTAGGACAGAAACATGTAGAACAACAAGTGATCGATGATTGGAAAGAGGCACATGGTTATAATTTACCCTTATTTTATAACGACCAAAAAACTGGAATAGAAAAAATACAATCGACTTTGTTTTTTCAAAAATCAATGAAGCTCTTTACTTTTAATTTTGGTGTGTCTGATTCTGGACGAGATATTAGCGAAGACATTACCTACAGAATGTGGCCAAGTCTTTCTATTGCGTTACCCGTTTTATTGTTGGATGTTATTGCTAACATTATTGTCGCTATGGCAATGGCTTTTTTTCGAGGAACTTATCTTGATTTAACTGGTGTGGTGATTTGTATTATTTTAATGTCGATTTCCAGCTTATTTTATATTATTGGTGGCCAATATCTTTTTGGTAAATTATTACGTCTAGTACCTATTTCAGGTTATGACAGTGGCTTTGACGCGTTAAAATTCGTTATTCTGCCGATTACTGTGGCAGTACTTAGTGGCTTGGGGGCGGGGAGCCGTTGGTATCGCACTTTATTCCTGGAGGAAATGCATAAAGATTACGTTAAAACGGCCAGAGCTAAAGGGCTATCGGAACAAAGAGTGATGTTCAAACACGTATTGAAAAATGCAATGCTTCCTATATTAACCGGAATTGTAGTGATTATTCCTTCCTTATTTATGGGCAGTTTGATATTAGAATCTTTTTTTGGGGTGCCAGGCTTAGGCAGCTATACAATTGATGCAATTCAACAGCAGGATTTTGCTATTGTGAGGGCTATGGTGTTCTTGGGTTCAATTCTTTATATTGTGGGATTGGTATTAACGGATATCTCTTATATGTTGGTCGATCCCCGGGTGAGGTTATCTTAGCAATGTAGAAAATCTAGCATGGGTGCAGAGCGCAGCGAAACCTAGAGCTTGTAATATTGGATTCCCGGGTTCCCTCGCGCTGCACTCAAGCTACGTTGATGGAATAATAAGAAAAAATGATGATTGAGTTTTTATGGACTGATAAATGCTTTCTCACCTTATTAGGTTTAAGTGGGATAGTTATTTTACTGAGCTTACGCAAGTATCATATAAGGCGTTCTTTCTCCATAATATTGCACAGACCCATTGCTGTAAGCGCAGGCATCATACTGTTGTTTTTTATTACTGTTGGTGTTTTGGATTCGATTCATATTGCATCGGTAAATAAAGAAACAGAAACTGCAGCTACTGTGTTGGATAAAATTTTGGCTCCTATAGATAAAATTTTAGAAAAAACCTATTCGGCACCATTGGCGTTAAGGCAGTTTATTAGTGAAACATCATTGGTGAATGGTGTTGTTGAACAATCTTTTCCGTTATTGATTTATCCTGGTAAATGGGTAAAAACTGAAGCAGAAAAAAATGAGATCATAAAAAGTACGTTTTGGCATGCATTGAAATGCAGTATATCCGTGGCATTTTTTATAGGAATAGTTCTGATTTGTGTTCGGTTTTGCAGACAGGTAAGACCTTTTTTTGCTTTAAGTGCGACGAGTTTAAGCACCTTAATTACCGTAAGTGTTCTTACATTTTTTGTGGTGCTTGGATATGAGCTTTCAAGAACGTTTCATGTGTTGGGGACGGGACAAATTGGACAAGATATTTTTTATTTTACAATTAAGAGCATACGCACTGGCTTAGTCATTGGTCTTTTAACTACTTTATTTATGTTACCTTTGGCTTTGTTTTTGGGGGTAGTGGCAGGATATTTTGGTGGTTTGGCGGATGATTTGATTCAGTATGCCTATACTACTTTAAGCTCCATACCTGGAGTTTTATTAATTACTGCTTCAGTTTTGTCTTTGCAAGTTTATATAGCCAATCATCCTGAGCAGTTTACTACTTTGGCTCAAAGTGCGGATGCACGTTTATTGGCACTTTGTTTCATCCTCGGAGTAACAAGTTGGACCAGCTTATGTCGGCTTTTACGAGCTGAGACTTTGAAGCTGCGTGAAGTAGATTACGTTCAAGCGGCGCGTGCCTTGGGATCGAATTGGTTTACTATTATTCGCAAACACTTATTGCCTAACGTGATGCATATTGTAGTAATCACCCTGGTTTTGGATTTTAGTTTTTTGGTTATGGCAGAGGCATTGCTTTCATACGTGGGAGTAGGGGTTTCGCCCATGACCATTAGCTGGGGAAATATGATTAATAGTGCACGTTTTGAGTTGGCACGTAATCCTGTGATTTGGTGGCCTATATTGGCTGCATTTGTTTTTATGTTTTTGCTGGTTTTAGCAATTAACTTATTTGCAGATGCGGTCCGAGACGCTTTTGATCCCCATCAATCATAAGGGTGATATAAAAAGTACAAAAAATGTGTTTAGGTTCTTGGTTTATCGTGATGATGCCGGTATGCAAAACCTTTGATTTAGGTTAAAGTTCATCAATTAAGCTTAGTGAGTTAATTTCTTTATGCAACAACGTTTTGTTCATTTACGTGTCCACACGGAGTTTTCTTTAGTTGATGGCTTGACTCGTGTCAAGCCTTTAATGAAGGTTTTACCATCCCGAGGGATGTGTGCTGTTGCAGTGACCGATTATTGCAATTTGTTTGCAGCGGTGAAGCATTATAAAAATGCTGTTGATATGGGAATCAAGCCTATTATTGGAAGTGATTTACCTTGCCATGATCCTGAGCAGCCCGAACGAGTTTCTTCTATGGTTCTTTTATGTCTTAATTCTCAGGGGTATAAAAATTTAACGTGTCTTGTTTCCAAAGCATATCAGGAAGGGCAATATCAAGGACAACCCAGAGTACAATACCAATGGATTCAAGAGTACTCAGCAGGGCTTATCGCATTGTCTGGCGGAAAATTCGGTGATATTGGACAAGCTTTATTAGCCAATAATGATGTTTTAGCTAAAAGTCGGGCAATGCATTGGCAAACACTTTTCCCCAATCGTTTTTATTTAGAAATTCAGCGGACAGGGCGGCCCGATGAAACCCGCTACAATGAAAAGTTGATTGCTTTAGCCGATGAACTGAAATTGCCATTAGTAGCAACCAATGATGTGCGTTTTCTTGATCAAGAAGATTTTGAGGCCCATGAAGCGCGTGTTTGCATTCATGAAGGATACACATTAGCTGATCCCAGAAGAGTGCAAAAGTATAGTGCACAACAGTACTTGCGATCGGCTGATGAAATGATTGCTTTATTTTCTGATTTGCCATCTGCAATAGAAAATACAGTTGAAATCAGTAAACGATGCACGGTAAAACTGGATTTAGGAAATAACTATTTACCTAACTTTCCCATACCGGATGGATCCACTGTTGAAGAATATTTATCCCATTTATCACAAGTCGGTTTAGAAGAGCGTTTACTGCAAATATTTAAAAACAAATCGCCCGAAGAGCTGCAAGCATCTCGAGAAGAGTATGACAAACGTTTGCAGGTTGAATTAAATGTAATTAATAACATGGGCTTTGCCGGTTACTTTCTAATTGTTGCTGATTTCATCCAGTGGGCAAAAAAAAATGGTGTACCAGTTGGTCCAGGACGCGGTTCAGGAGCTGGATCATTAGTTGCTTACGCATTAAAAATTACCGATTTGGATCCTTTAGAGTATGAATTACTTTTTGAGCGTTTCTTGAACCCAGAACGGGTATCCATGCCTGATTTTGATATCGATTTTTGTATGGAGGGTCGTGATCGGGTCATTGATTATGTGGCCGAGAAATATGGCAGGCAAAGTGTTTCACAAATTATTACCTTTGGTACCATGGCTGCAAAAGCTGTGGTACGCGATGTTGGACGTGTATTAGGCCACCCTTATGGCTTCGTTGATAAGCTGGCAAAATTAATCCCTTTTGAGATAGGTATTACATTAAGTAAGGCTTTAGAACAGGAAGAAGAACTAAAGCGTCGTTATGAAGAAGAAGAAGAAGTAAAAGAACTCATTGATTTAGCATTAAAACTCGAAGGGATTACCCGTAATGCGGGGAAACATGCTGGAGGAGTAGTTATTGCGCCATCCCAGCTTACAGATTTTACTGCAATTTATTGTGAAGAGGGATCTACCCAAATTGTAAGCCAGTTTGATAAAGATGATGTCGAAGCGGCAGGTTTGGTCAAGTTTGACTTTTTGGGATTACGTACCCTGACGATTATCGATTGGGCGTTGACTACGGTAAATAAAAAAAGAGCTGCCGGGGGTTTGCCCGCGGTGGATATCAGTCAAATTCCAACAGATGATGCCGCGACTTTTGATTTATTAAAGGCATGTAAAACAACAGCAGTGTTTCAACTGGAATCTCGAGGCATGAAGGAGTTAATCAGCCGTTTACAGCCTGATTGTTTTGAAGACATTATCGCTTTAGTAGCTTTATTCAGACCAGGTCCTTTGCAATCTGGAATGGTGGATGATTTTATTGATCGTAAGCATGGACGTGCTGCAGTTGATTATCCCCATCCGGATTTGGAGCCCATTTTAAAACCAACTTATGGTGTTATCTTATATCAAGAGCAAGTGATGCAAATTGCGCAGGTATTGGCAAATTATACTTTGGGTGCTGCCGATTTGTTACGTCGTGCGATGGGAAAGAAAAAGCCTGAAGAAATGGCCAAACAACGAGAAATTTTTACCCAAGGGGCGACTGCTCGCGGAGTTGATGAAAAAGTTGCAACCCATATTTTTGACTTGATGGAAAAATTTGCAGGTTATGGTTTTAATAAATCGCATTCGGCTGCATATGCATTAGTCGCTTACCAAACTGCTTGGCTTAAGGCACATTATCCGGCGGCATTTATGGCTGCGGTCATGTCATCAGATATGGATAATACGGATAAGGTAGTTACCTTTATTGATGAATGTGCTCATATGAAATTGAAGGTTTTACCCTCATCAATCAATCACTCGATGTATCCTTTTACTGTAGTTGATGATGCCACTATTATTTATGGCCTTGGGGCTATAAAAGGGGTGGGAGAGTCTGCTATTGATTGCATTACTGAAGAGCGTGAAGCAGGAGGAAAATATACGGACTTATTTAGTTTCTGCCAACGTCTGGATTTGCGTAAGGTAAATCGACGCGTATTAGAAGCACTAATTAAAAGCGGTGCTTTTGATGATTGGAATGTGGAGCGAGCAATATTGACTGCGTCTTTGGAAAAAGCTCTAAAAGTGGCAGAAAAAGAGCATCAAAATCAATCCAGTGGCCAATTTGATTTATTTTCATTATTAGAAGACGATACGAATAAGCAAGACTACGTGCAATGCAAACCTTGGTCCGAAGCACAGCGTCTGGAAGGTGAACGAGAAGTTTTAGGTTTTTATCTAACCGGGCATCCTGCAGATCAATATCGGCGTGAGTTTGGTGACTTTATCGTTTCAATCAGTCAATTAAACCCATCCATGCATAAAAAAGCCATTATTTGCGCGCAAATCGTTGGAATCCGCAAAATCTTGACGAAACGAGGTAAGAAGTTGGTAATTCTTGGCATGGATGATTCTACTGGACGACTGGATGTTGTTGTTTTTGGTGAACTTTTTGAATCCTCTGCCCCGGGTTTGACAACTGGAGATATGTTGGTTATTGAAGGTGAAGTGGCTCATGATGATTATAATGACAGAGTGAAAATGACCGCGAATCATCTCTATGATGTACCAGCAGCTCGAACTAAATTTGCTCGATGTTTGGAGTTACGTTTACACTCCGGAAATCAGGGGATTTTAGGTTCTATTCAGGCGTTATTAAAAGCCCATGTTGGGCGTTGCGCTGTGCAACTTTCATACCGTAATGATTATGCTAGGGCACAGTTGAGTCTGGCGCAACAATGGCACGTAATGCCGAGTGATGAACTACTTGGGCTCTTGATGAATCTTTTAGGGGATGAGCACGTTGTAATGAAATATTAGTAGCCTGGATGAAGCGAAGCAAAACCCGGATTACGGCCCACCTGCACCCAGGCTACATTTTATATTTTTTAACCTGCCAGCAATTTATCCATTTTTGCTGCACAAATAAAATCATTATGACTCAAACCGTTGAGGGCATGGGTCATAAAGCTTACATGGCAATAGTTATAACCTACCTCCAAATCAGGATGATGATTTTCGGTATTTGCAATCCATGCAAGCGCATTAACAAAAGCCATTGTTTCATAAAAATTTTTAAAAGATAAACTGCGTTTAATGATTCGGTTATCTGCACTTACCTCCCAATTTTTATTTAACTGCGGCATCAGATTTTTGATTTGTTCTGCATTTAATGCAGCGCCTATGCCTTCACATGATTCACAATGTTTACTGCTTAAGTCACTGGTCATTTTATTTCCTTACTCGTCTACTTGGCCAATATGGTGTCACTTTTATGAGTGTTTCAGTGCTCTAAAATCACACCATTTTGGCTTAATCTAGCGAATTGTCAACAGACCTTCGTAATTACTCAATGTAGTAAGAAATCGAGCATTTTGTGCCTTGGTTCCTACAGTTACTCGTATGTAATTATTCATCTTATATGGATGTAGCGGTCGCACTATAATGCCTTTATCTAATAAATAGTTATAAATCAACATACCATCCTCCTTACAATCAAAAGTAAGAAAATTGCATGCAGAGGGTAAGTAATCGATATTTAATTGGTTAAATCCCTCTTTCATTTGCAGCATTCCTTCCGTATTGATTTGCAAGCTTAATTGAATAAATTGATCATCATCCAAGGCAGCATGAGCAGTGGTCAGTGCGACTTGGTTGACTGTAAATGGCAATTGGATACGTCGCATGAGATCAATTATCGAGGGATGAGCTATTGCATAACCTAAACGAACTCCTGCTAACCCGTATATTTTTGAAAAAGTTCGTGTAATAACTAAATTAGGATGTTGAGCCATCCATTCAATGCTATTACAACTTAATTGAGATGCTGCATACTCATAATAAGCTTCATCAAGGACTAATAAAGTACTTTCGGGAATATTTTCTAACAGACGTTTTATTTCTTTTTGGCTAATCAGAACACCGGTAGGATTATTCGGGTTCGCCAGAAAAATGATAGCGGTTTTTGAATTGCATGCTTGAATCAATTTATCCACATTGACATGCCAATCCGGATTGATTTCAATGGAGCGAACCGGGATATTCAAGGTATTGGCTTGAATCGCATAGGTGCTAAAGGCATATTCGTGCGTGATGATGTGTTTGTCATGATGCAGCGCAAAGCAGTTGAGTAGAATAGTATATATATAATCCGAACCATTACTCACAAAAAGTTGATCCACATCGATTGCGAGTTTATTCGCAAGCTTAGGCATTAAAGGATGATTCATTGGCGAGGGATAAGTAGCTAAAAGGTGAGCTGACATTTCTTTTAATGCGGCATGGGCTAATGGGCTGCAACCTAAAGGATTTTCGTTACTCGCCATTTTAATAATGTCATTGTCGTTTATCCCTTTTTCACGTGCTAGTTCTTCTATAGATTTTCCTGGTTTATAAGGGACTAAAGATTGTATTCCTTGATGCGGTAATTGTCGAAAGTTAACTGTCATAATTTTCCCTAACTAAAAATTTTCTTCATATTATCCAAGCTTTAGCTTCCTGTCACGAGCTCATTCAGCTAAAAAATCATTTGTTTTGTTACCGGGTGATAGCAAAAACACCCGGGATGCGATTATTTTTTTAAAGTTGCTGCAACTAAGTCATTAAAAGCCCGATTGGGAATTAAATCTGCTTCTGTTAAATATTGATAGTCAATAGGGCATGTATGTTTTGTTTGTACCCAAAATCGAATGCCTTTTGCACCAGTTCCTTTATCATCATTAAATGTGTGACCGTGGGAATCAATGAGAGTAGGTGTGCCATTTACTCCTAAAGGTTCCAATGTAATTGGGTCTATGAGATGATTTTTATCTAATGCCGAGGCCTTATCTGAAGCTTGTCCCTTCAATGGACCAAAGATAAGTTGAGCCCATGAAGTCCGGCTATAATAAGCTACTTGTTTATGAAATTCCTCTGAGTGAACCGCATGCGCAGGTACACAACACTCCTGGTTCTGAGCAGAGCTAACAGGAATCTGTCCTGATTTTGCATAAACAAGCGCAACACCATTGAGTATGGCATTCCTACATAATTCAACCAAATCGGTGCATTTGTTCAGAATATAGAGAGGCGGATAGATAAGTGCTCCAAGGATCCAGCCAGCCAGTCCACCCATTCTTAAACAAACTCCAGCAACAGGTTTTGATAAGGGTAAAAAAGGTAAGAAAAATTCAAGAGCGTTTGCAGCAATATATGGGATGGCAGCAAGCATTATACCTACAGTAGCAGCTCCTAGATTCCACGCTTTTTGGAGGTAATTTGTTGGGGCTTCATAAACAAGCGATTCGAAAAAAGTTGTGTTGCCAATAAAAACAGCAAACTCATCAACAGAGTCATATAATTTCTTTTTAAGGAAAATAAATCCTCGAAGCAATAAATCAGGAAAAAATAAAGCAGTGCCAATAATGGCCCCAATTGGGGCACCAATTACAAAACCTAGTGCTTCACCTATCCAACCAAAAATACCACGCATCACTCCAGTGTGGCGCGTGCCATCTGCATATTCTATGTGGGTACTATTTTCATTCCAGTAGGAGGTGTAATCAGGGATCCAAAAAATAGCTAAAATAAGGTCGAGGATTACCCCGGGAATACTTGTAATTTCTCTTAAAACAAGACGGGTTAATACATGACCCACAGTCATACCTTTAGCGAAATAAGCATACATCATTTTTTCCCCTTTATTTCCTAATTATTTGTGGGTTTTCTAGTGCTTGGCGGCCATTTTAAACGCATTAAAGTTTAATAACAATTCAATGGATTGTTTATGGATCACCCTGAGTTGTATTTGATCTACTCATGTTGTATGCCGTCGTGTAGGTCTTGAATTTTTATATCCAGGACGTTAACCTTGGCATGGCAAACCAACCACAGGAAAATGGAATATGAATTGGCAAAAGGGATTTTCCCTGACTGAAGTATTGATATCTTTATCACTAGTAACAACCTTGGTTCTGGTTTTATTACAACAACAATGGCAGAGTAAGCAATTATTAAATCAATTAATTTTTAGAACACAAGGTTCTCAATTTCTTGATCAAATTGAAGAATCACTTGTGGCCAAAGTTTCAAAACTCCCACCAATTCCCTCTCCATACCATTTGGATATACAGCTAAAAAATCAACAGTTACTTCTCCATCTTGTATGGTTTGAACAAGTAGGTTCTATAACCCGTCAACATAATTTTATCGGAAGTGTTGAATGAAAAAACAAATGGGAATTAGTCTGACAGAAATATTGATAAGTCTTTTTCTGACAAGTTTGATTATGATTCCATTAATCCAACTTTATTTGGGAAGCAAGCGGCAATACCTTGAAACAGAAAAAATTTTAGAAGCACGTTTTGATTTACAATGGGTGAGTGATTTACTGAGTGATAGTATTCGACGTGCAGGTTTTACCCCGTGTTTGGGTATTGATCAATTGCAAGTTATTGATCGTAGAAATCATCCAAACAGAATTTTTGCACTGCAAACTGAAAATCAACCGAATCAATTCATTCAAGTAAATCGTATGAATGAACATTTTGCAAAAATAATCAAAATTCAAGGTGCAACAAAAATAGTGATCCAGGATCCAGTGATACTTCATAAAAATCGTCCCATACTCATCGCTGATTGCGAACATGCTGAGATACAAGAACTTTTTGATATGGAACAACAAAATAACAATTCGCTTATTACTTTGAACAAACCCCTGTTTTTTTCTTATGACCGCTCAGCATATATTGGGGAGTATCTTGAGGAGAAATGGTTGATTAAGAGAAACGCGAATAATATGGATACGTTACATTATCAGTTGGTCCAGACCGAAGAAATAACACCTTTAATTCATTTTATACATACCCGAAATCGATATATAAAAGAGAAGCAGTTTCTTGAAATTAGCATGGGGTTGGATGATAATAAAACACATGAGCTTAAGGTTCTGGTGCGTGGCTCATGAGCAGCTCTCTTCGGAAACTCTACTCCAGAGGAGAATTGCTTCGTCGGTACGGTGCTCGAATCCTCATGTACTGGTGTGTACACTCTGGTTCTGCGCTCCGTGTCTCCTCGCACTTCCTTCTCTGGAGCGAGTTTCCGAAGAGAGCAAGTAGGAAACTCTACTCCAGAGGAGAATTGCTTCGACGGTACGGTGCTCGAATCCTCATGTACTGGCGTGTGCACTCCGCTTCTGCGCTCCATGTCCCCTCGCACTGTTCTCTTTGGAGCGAGTTGCCGAGGAGATCCATTAGAAAAAATCAAGGATTTATTTTATTAGTGACTTTACTTATTATCGGTGTGATTAGCTTGCTTGTTTTGACTTCAATGCAGCACGTTTTACTGTATTACAAGGCAACTAATAAACAAGAAGTATTGCACCAGAGTTTTTATCAACTCGAGGATGTGGCATTGCGATTGCTGTATCAACACACATCATTGAATTCAAACTGTGTGGTACGTTCAGATGCTGCAAATCAAGTCATACATCATTTACTCGAAGACAAAGGATGCTCCTTAAAAAGCGGTTTAACTCAATACAAATATTATATTGAGGACTTGGGAGAGTTTCCGTGTTTGGTGGTTCGCCATAAGGGACGAAAATCAGCATCGCATCATCAACGAGTCACTGTTGTGCCCTTTGAAGAGGGTGTTCCTGTATCTTTATTGCAAATACGGTTTATTAGTGCGGGAAGGGTAATCCCGTGTCTGCTAGAGGAACATGCGATTTCTCTGGGAGTGAGCAGCTGGCGATATTTGCCTTCTCTATAAATAAATTTGGTTAAGGACAG
Organism: Legionella bozemanae; assembly: GCF_001648595.1. Classification (GTDB taxonomy): domain Bacteria; phylum Pseudomonadota; class Gammaproteobacteria; order Legionellales; family Legionellaceae; genus Legionella; species Legionella bozemanae. Next base: position 109,537 of record NZ_LBAW01000011.1, read on the forward strand.
TATGTGAGCATCGGAACGCATAAAATCAGAAACAGTTTAGCAAATGGAAACAGACCCTAATATTATCTTGAGCTATATCAAACCTAGTTGTATCGTAATAGCTATGATGAATAGAGGGATTTTTAGGTGCGTTTACAAAATATTTCTAAATTTAAGTATTGGCCGCAAATGGCGGTGCTTGCTTTATTGTTGGTAGGATATGTTGCTTATCGTTATTTTGCCTTTTATGACACACGCTCAAATGATGCCTATGTTTCAGCCCATGTAGTCAACATGGCCGCTATGGTTTCTGGTCCGGTTACAAGAATTTATGTTAAGGACAATCAGAGGGTGAAAAAAGGAGATAAACTTATTGAAATTGATTCTCTTCCCTATGTTGATGCAGTACAGCAAGCTAAGTCCAAGTTAGAAATTGCTCAATTGAATTATGAAAACGAAAAGGTAGATGCTGCTAAAGCCAAACTTAAGATTGCACAAGCCCATTTTGAATTAGATAAGGCAAATTACCGTCTAAATCATACTATCCTTGTAGCACCTGCAGATGGTTATATCACCAATTTTAATTTACGCGTAGGTCAGTACATTAAAAAAGGGGAAGGACTATTTGCTCTTATTGAAACCAAACAGTGGTGGGTGGTTACGCGTTATAGAGAAACGGCACTGCGTTTGATTCAACCTGGAGACAGGGCAAAAATTATGATTGATATGTATCCGGGAAAAGTATTCCATGGACATGTAGACAGTATTGGTTGGGGGATTAATCGAGTACAAAGCGGCAATGTTGCTCCTTCAACACTAATGTATTTGGAAGCGACCGAAGATTGGATTCGCATAGCACAACGTTTTCCTGTGCGAATTTATATCGATGATTTATCTGATGAATATCCAATGCGCATTGGTGCCAGTGCTGCTACCATTACCTACAGGTGATTCGTGTTTTTCTGGCCTCAAACTGTTGAAAACAGAGCTGCCATAAGAACAGCATTTGCCGCATTAATTGCTGTTTTGATTTCCTTTAAATTTCATCTGGAAACACCCTTTTGGTCAGGAATGAGTGTTGTGATTGTTTCCAATTTATATACTGGAAATATTATTGATAAAGCCTCAATGCGTATTATTGGTACTATTGCGGGAGCGTTTTTGGGGTTCTATATTGCAGGATTGGTCGCCAACAGTTTTTTACTTTATTTGCTTTCTTGTTTTTTAATCGTGTGCATGGGCTCCTATTATTACAGTTTCAGTGCTAATGGTTATGCTTATTTATTAGGAGCACTGTGTGCTTTTATAATTATTTCGCAAATTGCGATGAACCCTCAAAATGCATTTTTCGTAGCGATTTGGAGACCTGTTGAGATTGGGATTGGTGTTTTGATAGCAGCAATCAGCGCCTATTTTATTTTTCCCAATTACTTAAAGGATAATATTACAGTACAACTTCATGATATTTTTACTGATTTTTCAACCGAATTGGAGCAATTACTTACTATGCTGTTTGAGGGTAAGCCCGATTTTGATTTGTTGTTACAAAGCACTCTAAAAATAAAAAGAAAATTACGTAAAGCAGTAGAGCTTATTGGGGCTATGACTCATGAATTTGGGGTTACTAAAGCCAGGATTGATCAGGTGCGTGCTTTATTAGATATTTTTTATGATTTATCACGACAGTTACACTATCTGATTCTCATTTCTCCACAGCATAGCGATTTAACCATTGTGCAATCATTACCTATAAAGCCTGTATTGAATGCGATGCAATCAGATCTGATCCAACTACAAATCGCTTTTTCTCATCACCTGGATACTCCTAAAGAATTAAAAACAGGATTTGCAATCGCAGAACTGGAAAAATATGTGAAGCAGAAGCAAAGTAATGGAGATACGTCCTCTTTTTTGATCTCTGATGTACGTAGCGGCATCGAAAAGCAACAATTCGTTGTTAAGAGTAATTTTGTCTATGCATTGATTCATTTCATGCATCAAGTGAATCACAATCTTCTTTTGATGCAGTCTTTATTTGGTCGCATTCCTCATGGCATGACAGCAAAACATCACGTCTTAAAAACACAGGATCGGATTCGTACAGACATTGATGTAATTAAACGCAGCATTAAAGCAGGGCTCTCGGTTATTTTGGCCTTAGGCTTTTGGCTGGTAAGTAATTGGTCTGGTGGTTTAAATGGAATTATCAGTAGTCTCGTGCTTTCTATTCGTAAACATCTTTTTGAAATGAAAAGTGTGAGTATTCATCGTTTACTTGGTTGTATTTGGGGTGGAGGGATTGCTTTATTTTCTTTGTTTCTAATTAAGATGACACTTTATGACTTCATTTTAATATTCTTTTTTTCAATTTGGGGATTTTCTTATTTTATGTTTAAGTTGCCCAAATATTCGTATATTGGGTTACAGGCAAATATTGCTTTGATTATTTCTCTTGCTCAAGAAGGAGGACCACCTGTTTATTTAGCACCTCCATTACAGCGTTTAGGCGGAATAGTCATTGGAATTATTGCAAGTTTTATTGTGGCAAATCTTATTTGGCGATCCGATGTTTGGACTATGTTAAATCGTTATCTTAATAAGCTCTATGTTTATATGGGGCAGAATTTAAAACAAGTTCTTTTGTCATCAGCAAACCAAATAAAACTGCATGATTTGGCAAATTTGTTTTGGTCCTCCCGGGGATTGCTTGAGTCGCTTGCTGATGAACCCTTAAGCTCCAAAAAACAGAACTTGTTAACAGAGCTGACAAAGCGTTTTGAATCTTTGGTAATAATACAGGCAACGATAAGCCATATTTTATTGGCCATTGATCGAGAAAAAGTTGAAAAAACAGCTCAATTATTGGGATATGAATTATCTTCTTATGAAAAAGAGATTTGGATAGCTTTTGAAAAACATGATGTGGAACATGGACTGAAATTAAGCCATCAATTACAGGATTTGTTATCAGAAATGGATAAAAAAATAATATTTCAAATTTCCGATGACGATTTAAGAGGATTTTTAGCATATCTCAATGCCTTAAATCAATTGGTTTTACATATTCACTAAATTTTTTTTGTAGTGCATGTTGATATAATTCTTTTATTTGTACGTTCCAAAAAAATTAATTAAAATCAGATTATTATTAAGAGTAGCTTTTGCTGATTAATAGTTTTTGGCAGGAGTTTAATGTTTAAATGGTGTCATTTTTTGTTGCAAAAAATTCCATAACGTGTAAAAATTGTCCGCCTATGAAAATGAAAATAATCTCTATTACAATTTTTTTAGCCTTAATTGCCTTAAGTATTTCTGTATGGTGGTTTTGGCCAGTAAAGCAACCATCAACCCTGTTCAGACAGACTGATTTTAATCGGTTACCTGGATGGAAATCAGCGGATCTAAAAAAATCTTTACTGACTTTTCAGACTTCCTGCCGTGCTTTTATCAAACAAAATCCGGAGCAGATTGTCGGGACGGAAAAGATCGATTTACAAGTAAAAGATTGGCAACCGGCGTGTAAAGCGGCTTTAAAGATTTCTCCCGAAGCTGAAAATGAAGCAAAACAGTTTTTTGAAAAATGGTTTATTCCGGTAGAGTTTACCGACACTGGTGAAAAACCTGGTTTATTTACGGGTTATTATGTGCCTGCAATTAAAGGAAGTTATACTAAATCCAAAGAGTTTCATGTTCCTATTTACGAAACACCAGATGATCTTATAACTACTGATCTAGGTATGTTTTTTAATGATTTAAAAAGTCGTGGTATTGTAGGGCGATTAGAAGGTAAAAAATTGGTTCCTTATTACACTCGTGAACAAATTAATCATGGTGCACTAAAGGGTAAAGCACGCGTTTTAGTATGGATTAATAGTCCTATAGATCGTTTGTTTTTGGAAATTCAAGGTTCAGGAGTCATTGAGCTTGAAGATGGTAATAACCTTTATGTCGGTTATGATGCGCAAAATGGCAGACCTTATACTGCGATTGCTGGAGTATTGATTAAAAAAGGAGTTATGACTAAAGATAATGCATCCATGCAGGCAATAAAACGTTATTTGGAAGCTCACCCCAAACAAATGGATAAAGTGATCAATCAAAATAAATCTTTTGTTTTCTTCCGTAAAATGTCGTATGGGGTTGCCTTAGGTTCGCAAGGTGTGGCTTTAACGCCTGGTTATTCGCTGGCTATTGATAGGCAATGGGTACCTATGGGGGCTCCTCTTTGGTTAAGTACTACGCGTCCTGACAGCAAAAATCCCGATAAAAATAAACCCATGCATCGTTTAATGATTGCTCAAGATACCGGTGGCGCAATACGTGGCAAAGTACGTGGAGATGTTTTTTGGGGTGGCGGTGAAAAAGCCACTCTAATTGCAGGTCATATGAAGAATCAGGGGCATTATTGGATTCTTCTACCTAAACATGCAATATCTCGCTTAGAGAAAAACAAATTGATTTCTGGGTAGTTTAACTCCCACTCCCATCAAATTAAGGAACTCAATGCCTACGCCCTGTTCCACGGCTTGTTCTGGGTTGTCTCTGAGAAAGCCTCAAACAATTCTTTCATCCTACATACCGTGCATAAAGCGCGGTACGTAGAAAGGTTTATGCAGTACGTAGGAAAAGATCAAGAAGCATTAATTTAATGGCTCTTCTCCTCGACGAGAAGAAGCTATTTAACAGAGCGAGCCAGTTTAGGGAAAAACTGTTTTTAATTAACTTTGATGCGCAGCTGTTTTATTCACCTCAGACTTTTGGGCGGACCCTTTTAGTGAGGGTATAAGACTATTTGATGCTTCTGTATTATTATTCAATGATTGGGTTGTATCGGCTTTTAAGGCATCGGCTAAGCTAATAAATTTGTATCCATTTTTTCTATACATTTCAATAATGTCTTCTAAACATAAACTGTTAAGGAGATTTGCATGGATTAATAAGATTTGTTTGACATTTTTTCCTTTAGCATTTTTCTCGGCCCTTAATGTCTGTTGCCAAATATAAGCCAAATAACGTTTTTTAAATGCAGGTAGATTTTGAGCTCTTTTTCTATAAGGTATCCTGTAGAAACGTGCGTTAAACTCATAATCTTTACTGTCGATCGTTACTGGGGCAATGGTGTATTGATGTGCAGCCAGGTAGTCATACACTTTTTGTTTCTTTTGGCCAGTACCTTCAGCTAGATAAGGATAGCGAAAATATTTTGGCTCTGTCAGTACAGGCGCTAAAACAGTATCAGCACGATCTATATCCGCTATATATTTATCAGCACTCATATTATTCAAGCTTTTATGAGTATAAGTGTGATTACCTAGAGCGAAGCCTTGATTACGAAATGTTTCTAAAAGATCCCATTCATTTTTCGCAACTGCTTCACCAATGACAAATCCAGTAGCTGGGACTTGATTGTTAACAAGAGCATTGACTATAGCCATAAATCGATTTTGAGTTCTTTTCAGACTTGCCGGTGTGCTGGAACCAGAACCAACAAAGGGTAAATCATCAATTGTAATCGCAATTTCTTTTTCTTCGGCAAAACATGGAGAATTAAGTATGCAAAACAAAAACGTTACACCGGCCCATCGAAGTAACATGATATCCCCTAATTTATTTTTATTATTTAAAATAAATATAGTAGACAATTTTTAAAAAAGTATAATTTTTTGTAATTTCTTATTTATTATGAGAATTTTTGATGATAAAATAGTTGATTTTTTATTTAAAATCTAAAACCGTTATTGTTCTAATTTTTGTTTTGTTTTTCGTAATCCCTCAAATATGGGTTCAGAAATATTATTAGGGAAGGAGGAAGGAAGTTGTTTTGAGACTTCCTGGATTACAGAATCTGTTTGTGCCAGCATCTCATTAAGAATAATTTCTGCTCTTTCTGGAGAGTAACTTGCCTCTTTTGCAGTGTCTATAAAGTGCCGGCGTTGCAGGGTATGCCAGTGGTAATGATTATTTTTACCTTTTAAGGCCATCGCCATTTTAATTTTCTGAATTTGCAGTTGTTTTTTCTTTATCAGTGGATATGCAGACATGATGTCGTATAAAGGTGTCAATCTGAATTTTCCTTCAGGCTCGATAAAAAGACTGAAATTTTTAGCATGACCATCAATTCCAGCAATGAGCCAGAAAAAAACTTGCGCACGATAAAACATATCGCGGTCTGAAATCGAGTTTGCTGAACCTAGCAGTAATTTCATAATCTCTTTAATACCAGGGCCTCCATCCGATTGATATTTGATATTGTAAGAAACACCTAACGCTTGGCATAGGTCCTCTTGAGGCAAGCGCATGATCCAACTTTCATCCCGAGATAGCCGGCGATCAAAACGTTTCACCGATAAAATCTTTATCTCTTCAAAATGAAGAATATCGCAGTCGGCTGCTGGTAATCCATAGCTTTTTGCCAGAAGAGAGCACAGCCATTCATTTTCACAACTGTCTCGTAAATCCATCTGTTGGTGAGCGATAATACCAATAGGCAATTTAAAAATATGTGTGGTTGGCGTTTCCTGAAGTGGCTCGCACCATTGGTTCTCATGATATAAAAAAGCAGTTTTTTCTTGGGCTCCCGCAATGGAGATCCGGAAATCTTCTTCTTCCTGGCTCATGCCTAGAGGGTTTATTTGATAATTTCGTAAAATTGAAGCAATTTTTTGTTCTGTTAATGGTTTATATTTAATTTTTCTCTCGAATTTAGCTAATGGAGCAGTGATGAGCTGAATGGCTCCCACGCAATCCCTGCCAATACCCGCCAGTAGATCAAAAGGTTGACTAGTTGCTATTTGAAATCGTGCTTGTATTCGTGCGCGGATTTGTTGATTATCAGGGAGCAAGTTATCAAAAAAATTATACACTACATCGCCAGCGTAGGTTTGTTCAACGAGTGGTAATGATAATGAAATGGGGCGGGCTCCCGCTTGATTTAACCAGTCTTGGTGATAAGTAAACTTCAATCCCCCTTGAGATGTTTTCTCAAGTATCCCTACCAAAATGCCATTCATTAAGACATAAAGAATTTGATTTTTCCTTACCATTCATTGTTCCATTGATTGGTTGTTGTATTGGAGTCATTTTTTGCTGCTATTTTTAAATCCAAATCAAGCGCGGATAATATCCGAAATAAAGTGCTTAATCTCATATTTTCCGGATTATTCTCCATGGCGGAGATCGTTTTTTGTTTTAGACCTACTAAAGCCGCAACTTCTTCCTGGCTTAGCTTCAGTTTTTTTCGTTGATTTTTTATCAACAACGCCAGTTCCAGAGGAGAGTGAATTAGCATAAACGTTCCTGAATAAATGGATATACCTTATTTGGGATATTTTTAATTATATACCCTGAAATGGATAATTTCAATTTTATACCTTTAAAGGTATAGTTTTAACTTTATACCTTAAAGGGGATGAAGTGGTCGTGGAAAATTTAAAACAGGGTTCTCATTATTGAAATGATTGCTGCAAATTGCGCTCCTCTGAGACTCGTCTAAATAGTCTAAAATGGTTTGCGATACTCGGTTTCTTACATCAGTAAATCTTTTGGTTCATTAATTGAGCTTTCCGGTATCTGGTGCGCTTTACGCATTTCGTTGATTAACTGCTGAGCTTTCTTTATTCGAAGGCATAAAATCCCCATGTGCAACATATGAGGTCAATTATATCAAAAAAGACGCATAGAAATCGTTGAGTAAAATAATTTATTTGAAAAGATTTTATAAATTTTATCCCTGCAGGAGTACACTTTTCTCATCTAATTAGATTGTAAGTGAGTTATACTCATTTCACTCTCTATGAAGAAATCACAAAACCAATATTTTTAGCGTATTAACTCCAAAGAAAGGGCTTTTCATTTTTATTAAAGGACGTTAATTTTTTCAAACCTTAGCATAGAGCATTATGATGAATATTTTATTATTAGCTTTTGTTTTATTAGTTTGGGGAATGAATTGGCCCTTAATGAAATTAGCAATGAACTTTATTCCTCCCCAATGGTTTGGTTTCACACGAATGCTTATAGGCAGCTTATTTCTTTTTTTATTAGTGATTATTCAGAAAAAATATACTTTTCCAAAACGTGGGGATATTCCTCATTTGTTTTCTGTTGGTGTATTACAAGTTGGCCTTTTTACCGTATTAGTTAATTTCGGCCTTTTCTACAATGGGGTAGGGCATGCAGTTATTTTAGTTTATTCCACTCCTCTTTGGGTGGCTCCTATAGCGATTATTTTTTTCAATGAGCGTTTGAATTTAATTAAAGCTTTTGGTTTAGCTATTGGTATTTTAGGAATCATAGTACTTTTTAATCCATTTGATTTTAATTGGTCAAATCACAATGCGTTAATAGGCAGTGCTGCATTATTCTTATCAGCGCTATTATGGGCGATTGCTATTCTTCATGTGCGTTTTGTTCCCTCACAATCGTCTATATTGCAACTTATGCCGTGGCATTTGTTAGTGGGAACAATAACCCTTGCAATCAGCGCTCTTATTTTTGAGCCACATCCTATGATCCATTGGACCACATTCTCGATATTATTGAATCTTTATATTGGCACGATTGCTACGGGTTTAGCTTTTTGGGGAGCTGTTGAAATAAGCAAACGTTTTCCTGCTGTTACCACCTCTTTATCTTTAACGGGTGTACCAATTATTGGGGTTATTTGTTCGTTATTATTTCTTGGAGAAAAACCAACCCCCAGTGTTTTGATCTCTCTTGCCATGTTAATTATAGGGTTGGTCTGTGTCATTTTAGGAGATTATCAAGAAAAAAAAGCTTAATCACTTCATGCCGTCCAGATTCGTTTAACCAAGACAGCAAACCAGGGTATCTCGAGTTCCAACAGCACATGCTAAAAGCACTTCTCTCATTAATAAATACCCAAGAAAGCAAGGCACTGCTACAGCAGCGGCGACAGTTAAACATGCTAAACCAATCGCCAGAGATGTAATCAATAAAGCGGGAGGACCAAGAACAAGTCCAGCAGTAGCGCCTGCTGCTGCACCTAATGCTCCACCGTAAGAGGCCCCCAAACCTAATCCTACAACACCGCCTATTCCTGAACCAAACAACCCGAACTTAAGTAAAAAATGTCTCATTTTTAAAACCAATTTAGTTAAATATAATTATTTATGTTGGACTTACGCCAGGGGACTTTAAGCAAATGAGTATAAACTAGTTCATTGATTTGACAAACAAAAAAATATTAAGGTACTTTCTTTATACTCTTCGAGCAATTGATTATAGGGCTGTGGTTACAATCATATAAATGCCTGTTGTTTCCACATGTAATGAAATGGTCCATCCCTTTGGATTAACTCTTGAAATTGGCCTTGTTCTACAAGTTGTCCTTTCTCTAATACCAGGATTCTATCCATTTGTTTTAATGTGGCAAGTCGATGAGCTACAATAATGGTTGTTTTACCTTGCATGATGTGTGTCAAAGCATGTTGAATATAGCTTTCGGTAATCGAGTCGAGAGATGATGTAGCCTCATCCATGATCAGAATTTTGGCTGGTTTTAAATAAGCCCGTGCAATAGCGATGCGCTGTTTTTGTCCGCCAGAGAGTTTCATTCCTCGTTCACCCACCAGAGTGTGATATCCTTCGGGTAGCTTTTGGATAAATGCATCGCATTCAGCTAACTTAGCTGCACGATATATCTCTTCTTCAGATGCTTCCAGATAACCGTAGCGGATATTATCCAAGATGGAGCGGTGAAATAAATCAACTTGTTGAGGGACCAGTGTGATGGCGCGTCGTAAACTGTTGATGGTGATCGTTTTTATGTTTTGTCCATCGATAGTTATTTCACCTCGAAAAGGTTCGAAAAGACGCAGGAGTAAATGAATTAAGGTTGACTTCCCAGCTCCTGAGCTTCCAACAATACCCACTTTTTCTTCTGATTCAATGCATAAATTAAAATCTTTAAATAAAAGCATTTCAGGATCGTATCCAAAATTTATGTGGCGCAGCTCGATTACCCCTCTTGTGAGTGCCAAGGGCTTCGCGTCAGGAAGGTCGACCACATCATGGGGTAACATCAGTACATTCATGGCTTGACGAAATTCGCCAATACCTTGAATGCTGTTGCCTATGGTTTGTCCTAGTACATAAATATGATTTAGGCTCGTGATGAGTAAAGTAAGCACAAAAGCAAAATCTCCTGGCGTTACATCTGCATGAATACGTCCATAAATCAAAAGGCTCATAAAACTTGCCAGTAAAATGAATGTCATCAACCCTTGGAAAAAGTGAAGTTTGAGTAAATCCCATTGAACGTGTTGTTCCGAAACTTTTAAGGAATTTAGGCTTAGCCCCAAGTGTTCTTTTTCAAACTGGGTTTGACCAAAGATTTTTGCAGTAATGATATTGCTAATTACATCAATCAATCTTCCGCTCATCTGATTTTTATTGCGGGCGAAGAGTTCGGCGGATTTTCCCACGGATTGAGAGAGCCTCAATGTTATAGAAACAAATAAGACAGTCCATATAATAAATATTAAGGAAAATCTCCAGGATATAGTTGCTAAGAAAAAGGTTACGATAACTGGTGTTGCCAGCCTTGCTATAAATCCTTCAAAAAAATTACGGACTAACGGCTCTGTACCATTACTAACATCTTGTATTTTACTGGCAATATCTCCAGCCAAATTACTTTGGAAAAAATGGATGCTGTGTTTGCTGATGTAATGAAAAAGATCATTAATGATTTTTGCTTTAACAGTAGGGTACATTTTCATCGCGGCATATAAATAGGCGCGCATGGTGAGATTATGGTAAAGATCCATACTGACATAAAGACATGCTGGGAGAACGATATGAGGTAAAAGCGATTCTTTGGGCGTATAGCTGACAACATCGATTACCCACTTCATCAAATAGGCTTGAAAGCTGCTTTCAAATCCAGCAACAATGACTGTAATAAAAAAAATCCAAAGATAGCGTTTATTTTGCCGCAAATAGGGGTTCAAAAACGCGAGGATGCCAGGAATTTTTTGCATAGCCCAATAGGTAAAGACTTTGTTTTTTAATGTAACACTGATTGTTTTTTGAAGCTAGTTTAGGAATAAGCTGCTTAACCCCCGCTCTTCAAATGGATCGGGTACTGCTTGAGGCAGTACCCGATCTTGGTTATTTTTTAATTGCCAGCTTTCCTTACACCTTTTTCAATGCGTTCGCCAATCTGTTGATCGATGTTTTTCCAGTATTCAAATGCTCTTTTTAATACAGGTTCGGAGACTCCATCTTTCAGGTGGCCAACGACGTTGTTAACTAACCTGTTACGTGCTTCATCATCCAATACTTTGCGTACGAGGGTATTTGCTTGTCCGAAGTCATCGTCATCTTTGCGGAGAGTATATGCTGCACGTACGAATTCCCCATGTGCTTCCCATGTTGCTACCTCTGGGTTTTTTGAGCTATCTGCCTTTGGACCTCCTTTTGAGTTTGGGGCATAAACAGGATCTGAGACGTTCTCAACACGCATTGCACCATCTTTGCTGTAGGAATGAATAGGGCATTGGGGTTTATTAACGGGTATTTGCTTGTAATTCACGCCCAATCGTGCTCGGTGCGCATCAGCATAGGAGAATACTCTTGCAAGAAGCATTTTATCCGGGCTGATCCCTGTTCCTGGCACCATATTATTAGGTTCAAATGCAGCTTGCTCGATTTCAGTGTGGTAATCCGTTGGATTTCGGTTCAGGGTCAACTTACCAACCTTGACAAGAGGATAGTCTGCGTGTGGCCATACCTTTGTGAGATCAAATGGGTTAAAACGATAAGTCTCAGCTTCTTTGAACGGCATAATCTGCATGTGAAGTGTCCAACTTGGAAACTCGCTTCGCTCTATAGCTTCATACAGATCGCGAGTATGGTAGTCGCCGTCTGTCCCTGCCAAGCGATCAGCCTCTTGCTGCGTTAGAAACTCAATTCCCTGATCGGTCTTGAAGTGATACTTTACCCAGAACTTTTCACCTTGGGTATTCACCCACATGTAAGTATGGCTTGAATAGCCATTCATATGGCGCCAGCTTTTGGGGATCCCGCGGTCACCCATCAGCCATGTCACTTGATGGGCAGATTCCGGAGAAAGAGTCCAAAAATCCCACTGCATGTCATGGTCACGCAGGTTGTTATTGGCACGACGCTTTTGGGAGCGTATAAAATGCTGGAATTTCATTGGATCACGAACAAAGAAAACAGGGGTGTTGTTACCCACCATATCGAAGTTACCTTCACTGGTGTAAAATTTCACAGCGAATCCACGGGGATCGCGCCAGGTATCAGGACTTCCTCGCTCGCCTGCAACAGTTGAGAAGCGGAGAACTACATTCGTTTTTGTTCCTGGCTGGAAAACAGCAGCTTTGGTGTATTTGCTTACATCTTCGGTTACTTCGAAATGCCCGAATGCTCCGCCACCTTTTGCATGTGGTTGACGCTCTGGAATTTTTTCACGATTGAAGTTTGCCATTTGTTCGATCAAGTAATGATCATGTAAAAGTATAGGACCGTTTGGTCCAATGGTTAGAGAATGCTCATCACTTGCTACTGGTATCCCTGAATCTGTTGTGGTGAATTTTTGTTTGTTGTCCTCATCTGCCATTCAAATATCTCCCTTAATTAAAGTAATGAGTAGTGATTTTGCTTATGTGGTGATTGTTACTAATTATATCTGTGATACTTCAGAATGCTAGTTTTTAGGCGTCAGATTTGACTGCTCTCGTGAAAGCTATGGTTCTACATGGCTGTATTACAAGGAGTGGGTATTGCATTTTTGCCTCATTATTTTTTTGTTACTACCCAAAGGTCATCGTTTCCTCTGGGAAACATAAGTTACTTCCTTTGAGTTGCTCTCGATTAAATTACAATTAATGAATGAGATTTATTCCAACTGTCAGGGATCTATGTGTGGAATCTTTCGATTCTTCATATCGCCGATCACTATTGTTGCAGGTTTTGTATCGGTCTGTGTATTTGTACCATCCATACCTAGAAAATCATCATAGGAAAAAGCGTAGGAATTTAAATAGCTATTTTGTGGATGATCTATATTTTTATCAAAACTCAACGCATGCATAGCCTCGGAATAAACATTCACACAGGGGGCATCTTTAGTAGCGCCACATTGATTTACAACGTAGTCAACGGAATGATCAACGTTGTTGAAGTAGTATTTTAACAGCCCTTGCATTTGTTGTTTGTTTCTGAAAACCGGATTTCCTTGCGAATCAAAAAAATCTTTACCAATAAAGGCTGATTCTTTACGCATTAACATACCTGAAACAATAGCAGAAGTCAGATCGCGTGCAATAGTCGCATCCACCGCGTTTTTATTATTAAATGGTGTTTGTGCTCCCATTAAAATTGAATTACTGGCTTGTGGTGGACCCAGATTATAAGATAAGGTTTCAGAGCCGGGCTCGCCATCACGTGAAAAAACTAATGTTTGACTGTTGGGCTCAAAAGCTCCTGACCAAATACCTTTATTTAATTCGTTTAAATCAATTTTAATGGAACGATTTACTGAAGAAGAATAGTACCTACTCAGTTCATTGATATAGTTGGTAAAATATCCACTAAATCGATTGCCAAATCTGCCAGGAGCATCGACTCGCATTAAAGAGTTTGCTGAATTGTAAACAACTAGACTGGACCATTCTGAATGGTTCCACCGTTGAGTACACTCAGGGGAGTCTGTTGTTTTACCTGCAGCACGGCAAATGATTGTTTTCATATTTTTAATAACCGCATCGAGTCCGCCAAAATGTCCATATTCATGGCCTGCTTGTTGAATGGTATAAGGGATGGCAATAAAATCAACGCCAGTTGGGTTAATCACAGTTTCACCACTAGTACTGTAATTAAACTCGACCTTATCAAAAAGTGTTCCATTTGTAGTTGTTTGAGGGTTGTTTACATCAGGTTGTTTTGGGGTTAGGGTGTCCTTGTCTGTAGGCATATCCAGGGTATTTCCAAAAGAAATATAAATTCTCCCTGAAGTAAGATGAGGTATGCAGGCTTGCGCCATTCCTCCTGAATTGGGGATTAATTCGGACAAGGAAATACCATAGTTTTTTCCATTCATATTGATATCAGTAATATCAACAAGCGTACCAACACGATTTCCATCATTAAACTTTACATAAGCATGTTTTTTGGTGGCTGGATCAATACCGAGCACTACAATGTATGTGGTTCTATTTTCAATATGGGTGTTGTTGGTTTTTGATAGGTCAAAGCTAACCGACATCCCACCACCCTGACATTGATTCTTGGAGAAAGCATACTCACTCATAGTTAACAAACCAGTCAACCCGAGCATAAAAACGCTTAAACTGCTCAATTTGGAAATTTTCATTACATAAACCTCACGAAGGTGAAAAAATTTAATTTTCCTAAAAGGGGGCTTGATGCTCCAGAACTTGTGCTATGGTGCAAAAACAACCTTAAATAGTTATAGATTGATTATTATACAGGTTTCATAGCTGTATTTTCTATAAGCAACTGGATTAAGGGCTGAATTAAAGTAACTCGTTCAAGAATTAAGGGTTATTAAAATTTTCTTTGCGTCTCGATAACCCGCAGCGATTCTCTTTCTGATTGTGTTAGAAGAAAAATCAAAGGGTGCACTTACATTTTCCGGATCTTTATTTTCAATGTAAAGGATATTTTCTATGTATTTGTAATTGATTAGACGTTGATATCCCGGTAGCTGTTTAATAGGGCTATTAGTAGGGATAATTTTGTCAATTTCATTGATGACTTCGATGTATTCATTAATTTTTTCCGTTAATTCTTTATTAAATCGGATCTTATTGGAAAACTGAATTTCAAAAATGCGGTCAAAAACGTCAGCCATATTAGCAGGTATTTTGCCTTGGCTGGGGAAAAGATTGATGACAATAATTTGCTTTTTTACCTCAGGATCAGGATCAAGACATTCTAAAACAGGGGAGAGCGGTGTATTTTCAAATAACCCTCCATCCCAATAATATGTTTTTTTTATCATGGTCATAGGGAAACCAGGAGGTAAACTGCCGCTTGCCAAAACATGCAAGGGGGTAATTTCCGTTCGATCATTACCTTGGTTTGTAAACGTTTTTACCTTGCCCGTTGCAACATCTGTTGCAGTAAGAATTAAACGCGTAGCACTATCATTTACTTTTTTAAAGTCAATATACTTGTCTAATAACTGGTGCAAAGGTTTAGTGAAATAAAAACTAGTCCAATCCATTAAATTCCAGTAGTCAATTCGTGGATAAAAAAAGGATGGATTGCCAAATAAAGCCAAATAAGAACTCAATTTATCATTTAATAAAGGAGATGAAAAAATCGTAAACTCTTCCCACATTGCTTCAAGAGTTGCAATGGGCTCATCTTTAGAGCCGACAAGGGTTATAGCATTTATAGCACCTATAGAAACCCCTGAAACAATATCGAGTGAAAATTGAGGATTTTCATAAAGACGTTTTAAGGCGCCGAACTCATAAGCTCCTAGCGCCCCACCTCCTTGTAGCACCATCCCTGTTTGTTTCATATTATCCATATTTATGCTAGTTGAGTTTCATCTTTAAGTATAGATTATTTTTCTTTAATTCGATGCTCAGTCAAAAGTTCATCATTTAAAAAAAGAGAAGGTGGATTTGCCCTTTGTTTTAGCATGATACATGGCAGTATCAGCGTTCATAAAAAGTGTTTGAGTATCTGAACCATCTTGGGGATACATTGCAACTCCAATGCTGATGGATGTTTTGATGAAGTGGTCATCTATTTTAATCGGATTATGAAAATCTGCTAAAATTCGCTCGAATACTTTAATCAACTCATCAATGTGATGTATTTCTTCAATAATCAATCCAAATTCATCTCCACCGATTCTTGCAAAATAATCCATTTCTCGCAGGTGGGGAGTTATAATTCCAGGCAAAGCCATTAATAGTTTATCGCCACAAACATGCCCAAAGGTATCGTTAATAATTTTAAAATTATCAACGTCAATAAAGCATACAGCTAATTGAGAATTATTTCTTAACGATCGGGCTAAGGTGTGCTCCAGATAGTCGAAAAAGCTTAATCGATTAGGTAATTTGGTTAAAGGGTCGTAATGAGCCATTTTTATCAGCTTCTTCTCATTTTCAAGTCGTTCAGTAATATCACTAAAAATAATAGCAGCTCCTGTAAGCTTATGATTTATTATAATAGGGATGCAGGTATATTCCACTCCAAAATAACTATGATCTTTTTTCCAGAATACCGCTTCTTTTGCCTTGATTATTGCTTTCTCCTGGATGGCTTGATAAATCGATGAATGCTCAATTGAGTCAGAAGAAGGGGCTGTTATTTGTTCATTAAGAATTTTAGTTATGAATTCATTTTTTAATTCATTACTTGAATACCCCAATAATTTTTCAGCAGCTGGATTAATAAAAGTGATTTTATAATTTAAATCTATTCGTAGTATGCCTTCGCCAGCTGCATTTAATAAGAGGAGGTTTTTTGCTTTTTCTGTTCTTAGTTGCATGGTTTTTGCATTGGCAAAATATTGTATTAAATAACGCTGTCCATAGAGAATAAATAAAATAATATTCATCAGTACACAAAAAAATAGAGTCGCTGTTAAGGCAGACCATACATACCAAGAATATTCACTATGGATAAAATACGGAGATAAAGTAGCAGTGATATTCCATACTGAGTCGGAAAAATATAGTCTATAAGAAAGACTAAATAACTCAGTTTGATCCTGCTGTATTTTTTTATTATAAATTTCAAAAGTAGACTTGATATTTAAGTCAGGTGAATTTACTTGGATCGTGAAGTTTGAGTAATTTAAAAAATTATCAAAAATTTGATTAAAAAGCTTAGTAAAATTAATTTGTAAAATAGTAAATCCTGCAAGTTCATTTCCACGATATACCTCAGAAATAATGAACATCTTATCGATTTTACCTCCATTGCCTAATATTACAGGGGAATCGTTCGGAGTATTATTTGGCGTATTAAGACGATTAACAAGATCTGGATTTGTGAATAGATCATAACCATTAGGAAAAATATTATTATTTTTTGATACTGTAAAAAGAATAGGGTAATACACTGATTTCTTCTTAGAAGGATTCCCAGAGCTATCCAAAATTTCAGAGTGATATTTTTTTTCAAAATCATCGCGGTTGATTACTTTAGGTACCCACTGTATGGATTGAATCATTGGATATTCCCGTAATAATAAAGCGCCTTGATGTTGAAATTTTTCTTTATTTATAATGGGAGTTGTAGCAAGAAAAAGAGAAATTGTATGAGCGGTTTCATTTACTAATTTCAGCTTCTCAGTGAGTTGACTCAATTTATAATGGGTTAATTCAGTGAATTTTGATTGCACTCGTTTTGATTCTGCATGACTATAAAATATATGGGCAATCACAACTATAATGAACGTCAAACATAAAGGAAGTAGAATGGGTATTCTTCTGCGTTGCCATAATTTTCTAGGCTTGGCAAATGAAATCAGAAAAACCGGAGTAAAAATTAGTACTCCAATACTGTCTCCTATCCACCAGGTAACCCAGCTTAATGAAAAGTTTTCAGGGGATATTATTCCTAACAAGCATAACCCCAGATTACTAATGGTTGCAGCAATAACAGAAGAAACTGGACCGGTAAGCAGTGCGAAAACAAGAATATCTTTAGGGAGATGCAATGGATTACTTAAGCTAATAAAATGTTTGACAAGCCACCAGCCAAATAATGCCTGAAGTAGTGCTCCAGTGCCTGTTATTAATCCGGTGAATAAATTTAAAAACTCAAATATATTGCCTACATTATTGAATGTTACATAAGAATTAAGGAGGAACGAAGCAATGAAGATGCCTGGTAAAGTTCGTAACCCCCATACAAGAACTGAGCCAAGTGCAATTCCTGATGGTGCCCAAATTGTGGTGGCATAACCTGGAGGTACAGCAAGCATGAGTCCTAAAAGGCCACTTGAAACATAAAAAAAGGCAACAGCCAGATTATATAAAACTGTTTTTTTTAAAACGTTTTTTTCTTTCATTTAAAAAAAGCCAAAGAGGGTGTATTTAGTTTTTCATTTAAAAACATGTGTCGATGCCTATTTTTTAATGATTATTTAAATTTTAGTTGAAAAATAGAGTATTTTCAGACTTGCAGCTCCAATTTGCCTGATGAAGTAAGGCAGTTAAATGAAAGTCTGTTGATTTTTGATATTGAATTAAAAACTGGCCAATAGGTTCTGTATCAATTATCCAAAATATTCAATTAAAAAAGGGCAACTAATGAAAAAAATCCCCAAGATCAAATAAAATAAAAATTGATCTTGGATGCGTCTTTGCTCTTTTTCTTTTGGACGAAGGATATAAAACGCTATGAAAAGAAAGATAACGCCAATTAGAATGCTTAAGATTTGTGCATATAAAAATACTGATGTAAAAGGCCGCGGAGTTGTCTGTACAACATTTTCTCCAGCCGGAATAACTTGAACCGCAGCGCTAAATAAATTCATTTTTTTTTAATATAAGTAATATTTTTTATTATCCTCGCTCCATTTGACTAAGATTTCAAGTATGAGAGCAATTCACAAAATGACAGCAGCCAAATAATAGACGAAAAGATAATCACAATTATTGATGTTTTTTCTTGTTGTGTATAAAATACACAGTTTATTACAAATTTTATACTTTAAATCTTATGAAAATTTATTTAGTAGGAGGCGCAGTCCGTGACAAATTACGCGGCTTTCGCCCCAAAGATAATGATTGGGTTGTTGTAGGTGCAACCTGGGATGATATGCTAAAGCTGGGCTATAAACCAGTAGCTAGCAGCCGAGAAGCAAAAGCTATTCCTGTATTTTTACATCCTGACACTAATGAAGAGTATGCCCTTGCCCGATGCGAAACTCGAACAGGAAGTGGACATGCTGGTTTTGAGTTTGACATCTCTCCTACGATTACTTTAATGGACGATTTAAGCAGGCGAGATTTGACGATAAATGCCATGGCTTTACCACTTGAAGAAGGAAAACTGGGTGAATTGATCGATCCTTATAATGGAAAAGCTGATTTGGAGCGTCGTATATTACGGCATGTATCACCAACATTTGTTGAAGATCCTCTTCGATTATTACGTACAGCACGTTTTGCCGCTTGCTTAGGCTTTAAAGTAGCTCCAGAAACGATGGTGCTGATGAAACAGATGGTTGCTGAAGGAACAGTGAGTGAACTGAGCTCTGAGCAAATCTGGAAGGAACTGGAGCGTGCGCTTATGGGAGCATATCTGGAAAATTTCTTCGATGTGCTTAAACAATGTGGTGCAAAGCATATTTTATTTCCTGATATGGACATATCAGACTCCAGCATCAAAGCGTTGCAACGAGCAGCTGATCATAAATATTCAGCATACGTTCGCTTCGCTGTTTTGATGCACAACCAGCCTCCAGATGAAATAAGCGTGTTGTGCAAACGATACAACATACCAAATCAATACCGTGATTTAGCGTTATTAACAAGTAAACATATGGCGCAATTTCGACGTGTTCCTGAACTGGATGCAGTAGGGTTATTGGATTTATTGACAAACATTGGCGCGTTCCATAATAAAGAACGTTTTGACAATTGCTTACATATTTTTGAGCTGTGTACACAAGAACCGTCTTATGTAGAACAAGTACGTAATGCCTTTCAAGCCGCCAAATCCATTGACACTAAAGAACTCGCTTCGAAATACATCGGTCACGAAATCAATAGAAGAATTAAAGTATTACGTATTGAAGCGATCCAACAATATATCAATAGCCCGGACGACCGTCATGTGGTTGTCGGCAACTGCGTTGTATAATGAATAAAATTCCTGGTTGCAAGCAACTGAATCTTCTTCACATTGCTGAAAAACCAGGCCATGCCCTATTCCGACGTCCAGCGGCTTGTCCGCGGGATCCATGAGCTCTACCCTAAAACACTGGACCCCGCGAACAAGTCCTGAGAGATCCACGCGAAATTTAATCCCCTACCTACCGCGCTTTATGCCTGAGAGATAGACAAAAAA